>JAZKZF010000021.1:0-15632 GCA_045612525.1 Paludibacteraceae bacterium
GATGTGGATAACTGTGTTCCGCCTGTGGCGGCTGTATACCAACCGTCAAATTGATATCCAGTAGCTACACTACCAACTGTAAGTGTTGTGGTTGCAGTGCGTGCAGCTGAAATAGTGGTGCTTTTGGCACTTGTGCTGATAGAAGCCGATTGCTGTGCTGAAATAGCACCATTTCCCGTTAATTTATATGATGTTACAGTAATGGTCGCTTTTGAGTTTCCATCAGCGCCATTAACGGCAGTTTTGATTGTTTGTGTAGAGTTAAGTGCTGAATAACCTCCGCTCAGATACGAAGTGTTGACAGATTGACTTTTGCTTGTAGATGTAGGTACAATTAAATATGTTGAACCATTATTGAAACCATATTCATTCCAACTAGAGCACCATCCATAACTACTCCAGTTGTCAAAGTTACTATTTGACTTCTGAGAAGAGTTACCAATAACTACCCATCCTAATATGCCACCCCATCCAGTACCTTGTGGGTTGGCTACATAGTACAACTTGGTGTTGTTTATCTTAGAAAGTGTGGAAACTCCAGTCCACGAACTTTGACGAGCACAAAGTTGAATGTAGGTTTGATTTATACCTATTGAATTGTCGAAATAGATATAACCACCAGAAAATGTGATATCTGCCCACGCGTTGGTTGCTCCTACTAAAAGGATTAACGAGATAAAAATTGATTTAAGTAAGTTTGTTTTCATATTGTTGTTTGTCGCTTTCGCGATATTGTTTTCGTTGTTATTGTTGTTTGCCCTTGGGGCAGAGTTGATTATTTTATATACCCTTAGTATAGTTTTGGTATCGATTAGCTTGTGATAACGATCACCTATCTTCAGAGTATCTTCGGGATATCTTCAGGATAACCTCCGCTACTACGCTTGAGATTTTTGTAGGCGTTTGCGCAAGGTGATGATCGCTGCTGCAATGCAGGCAAAGATAAGCATTATCCATGGTTCACCTACTGGCGATTGTGTAGATTGGTTAGGATCTGGCAAAGTGCCGAATCCACCCGTGTCGATAGAGTTGCGACGTCCGCTGATATTGGACGGCGCAGAAGCACTCTGACTACTTGGTGTGGTAGTAGTGAATGGTTCGTAGATAGTAGATTGATACGCTTGGTAATTAGTTTGCACAGGATTAGAAGAGGTAGAGTAGACCGTAGCGTTAGCAACACCAGATGAGATAGAATTGGTATATTGAGCATATACCGCCGTGCTAAATGTAAATAAAATTGGCAATAGCGCACATCTAAGAAGTGCGCCCAAAGAGTGTGGTTGATCAACCAACAGATTGGGTGTCTTTGTCATATAAGAATTACTAGTAAATAATATTTGTTACAAATCGGGCGCAAAAGTACAAAAAATATTGCATTTATGCAAATATTTTAGTAAAATATCGTATTTTTTTAACCTCTTTTAGTTTTTGGGATAAATTATCACCTCACTCCGCTCCCTAGTGCGTGGGAGCGGACAAAAAAAAATAACGACTCGCACTTGATTGTGCGAGTATAAAAAAAATACCTACCGCAAACCGCAAGGGTTTGTGGTTCTTTTTCTTTTAATTATAAATTTTTCTTTTTCTAACGAAAGAAAAATTTTCTTTGAAAAGTTTTCTGCAATTGAAAACTTTTCTTTCTTTTACAGTCCTTTTCTTTCTTTTCGTAAAAAAAAGCAAAAATATGTGTAAAAAAATTTGGAAATTCGAGAATTTTGTTGTATCTTTGTAGTCGGTTTGGAGCCAAGAACAATGACCCTAAATAAAGACCTATTACAATAGAAGTACATTAAAAAGCAAACTTAAAACCTCCTTAACGTACTTGCAAAGATTGGCTATTGAAACTGCAATAAAACATCCAGTAAAGCGAAGGGAATAGTGCGTGTATTGTGCGTCTATTGTCCGTGTATTGTGCGTGAATAGTGCGTAATTGACAGAGAGGTGTAGAGTGTAAAGTGTAAAGTGTAAAGTGTAAGGTGTAAAGTGTAGAGGCAAGAAATATATTACAAACCTTAATTAAACTAAATTATTATGTCACAAACTACTTTTATCGCTCCTGTGGAGACTATCAGGGGCAAGCTAACTGGTCATCGTGCAGATGATCGCGTATTGGTAAACCGTCGTAAATGCTTTGGCAAAGATGCCAAGGGCAGACCTTATTATGGACCAAGTGAAACGTATATCTATCACATCCATCAAGGCAAATGGTCGGAGGGTGCGGAGCAAAATCGCACACTCTTTCAGCAGGTGCAAGAGATTGTAAAACAAGAGCTTAGTGATCCGCATCGCTTGGCGTATTGGCAGCCGCTCTTTGAGCAACAACGCGACAAACCCAAACCAGGAGAAAAACGTTATGGCACATTACGAGGATTCGTTATCGCACAAATTCACAAACAGATGAAAGAAAATTGATCGATTCGCTTGCATATTCCGAAAAAAAATACTACTTTTGTGGCTCCTTTGGCAAAAACTGTGTTCATATGGCGAGGTGGGGGAGACAAAACACCCCTGGACGACCAAAGGAAACAATTCAATCAAACCTCAAAATGAAATCGTATTATGTCTGTTAAGTTCTACAAGTCAGAAAACCAAGTTCCATTGGAGATGCACAAGGTTCGCGTGGTACAAAAGCTGAATCTATTGCCAGTGGATGAGCGACTACGCGCTATCCAAAAGGCGGGTAATAACACCTTCTTGTTGCAAAACAAAGATATTGCGATTGGCTATGCCTCGCCGTGTATATACGCTTTCGCAGATAAAATATGTGGCAGATCGCGTGAAATGGCTGTAGGATAACCGACAATTGATTGGAGGACTCAAATGGGTGGAGGAGCCACAAGTGCTGCGATTCTTCTTTGGTCGATTGAAAGAGATAGGGCATTGGCAAGAAGAGTTGGTTTCGAAGTTCAAAGAGGACTTTGGCGAGAGTTTGTAGGAAAATCTTAGATTTTATTTGCATATATCAAGATTTTTTACTACCTTTGCGCGCTTTTTTTGTTGAGCAGAGTAGGGGAATTGAAAATGTTCAGGAGTTTAGACTTTTAGGAGTTGGTCACCACGCTTTTCCACTACACTACAAAACTGATAACAATACTACACAATACATTATGTTTAGAACCAATACTTGTGGCGAGCTTCGCCTCGCCGATGCAGGCAAAACAGTGACCCTCGCAGGATGGGCACAACGAATCCGCAAAATGGGCGGTATGACATTCATCGACCTTCGTGACCGCTATGGTATCACGCAACTCGCATTCCAATCCGACGGCAGCGCAGAGCAAGACGCATTGCTCGAGAAAGCCAATGGGGTAGGGCGCGAGTTCGTACTCCAAGTAACAGGCGAAGTGATTGAGCGTCAGAGCAAAAACGCGCAGATTCCTACTGGCGAAATTGAAATCAAAGTAGCCGAGATGAATATCCTGAATGCAGCCGTAACTCCTCCATTTACGATTGAGGACGAGACTGACGGTGGCGACGATATTCGTATGAAATACAGATACTTAGACTTGCGCCGTAACTGCGTAAGAAAGAACCTTGAGTTGCGTCACAAGATGGCGTTTGAGGTGCGCCGTTACTTGGACGAGAAGGGCTTCCTGGAGGTAGAGACACCAGTACTCGTGAACTCAACTCCAGAGGGCGCACGCGACTTTATCGTGCCAAGCCGTATGAACCCAGGACAGTTCTACGCTTTGCCACAAAGTCCACAGATCCTCAAGCAACTATTGATGGTCAGCGGCTTTGACCGTTACTTCCAAATCGTGAAATGCTTCCGCGACGAGGACCTCCGTGCAGACCGCCAACCAGAGTTCACACAGATCGACTGCGAGATGTCGTTTGTAGAGCAAGAGGATGTATTGCAACTCTTCGAAGGCATGTCTAAGCATCTATTTAAGTCCATTCTCAATATCGACCTGCCAGATTTCCCACGTATGACATGGGCTGATGCTATGAAATATTACGGTAGCGACAAGCCAGATACACGCTTTGGCATGGAGTTCGTGGAGCTGCACGATATTTTCCACGCTATTGAGGAACAGAAAGAGGAGAAGTTCAGCGTATTCGCTAATGCTGCGTATATTGGCGGTATTTGTGCGACAGGTTGCGCAAGCTATACACGCAAACAATTGGATGCATTGACCGACTACGTAAAACGCCCACAGATTGGCGCTAAGGGTATGGTTTATGCGCGTGTAGAGGCTGACGGCAATGTGAAGTCGAGCGTAGATAAATTCTATACACAAGAGCAATTGCAAGAGGTGGCTAAGGCCATGAACGCTCAGCCAGGCGACTTGATTTTGATCCTCTCTGGCGACGATGCGATGAAGACCCGCAAACAATTGTGTGAGCTTCGTTTGGAGGTCGGCAAACAACTCGGTTTGCGTGATCCTAAGAAGTTCTCATGCCTTTGGATTGTGGATTTCCCAATGTACGAGTGGAGCGACGAGGAGCAACGATTGATGGCTATGCACCATCCATTTACCAGTCCAAAACCAGAGGATATTCCATTGATGGACACCGATCCAGCTGCTGTGCGTGCAAACGCTTATGACATGGTAATCAACGGTGTAGAGGTAGGTGGCGGTAGTATCCGTATCCACGATGCTGCGCTTCAACAACGCACCTTCGAGATCCTTGGTTTTACACCAGAAGAAGCACAACTCAAGTTCGGCTTCCTGATGAATGCCTTTAAGTTCGGCGCGCCACCTCACGGCGGTTTGGCATATGGTTTGGATCGCTTCGTGAGCTTGTTCGCTGGTTTGGACAGCATCCGCGACTGCATCGCATTCCCAAAAAACAACCAAGGTCGCGATGTGATGCTAGGCGCTCCTGGTCTCGTAGATCAAAAGCAATTGGATGAACTGATGATAGACTTGCGAGAAGTGCAAGAATAAATTTTACAACAACTATAACAACATAATCCAACAACATTGCGCGTGCAACAACTCAGCACGCGCTTTGTTAGAGATTAATTTAAGGAGTATTTATGCAATTAGAACAGAAAAGTCCTGAATATTATTATGAAACGGGATGGCCTGTGAATATTGTTAATCGTTTGAATATTTCTATGGGATTATATCGTAGAAATTACAACTATGTTAAAATTGGTATAACATCCAATCCACAAAAACGATTTAAGCAACATCAAGAATCTTGTAAGTATAATTGGGAACGAATGGTGGTTGTTTATGTGACCAAAAGTCCTAAAAATGCTAACTACATTGAGAAATGGTTCATTAATAATAGATATGATGATCTTGTTAATGAATGGACTGGATATAGCCCAATGTGCAACAGCGACTTCTACTATGTTTATATTTTACTAGGAAATCACAAACGTCGTAAAAGGTAAATAAACACAAATTAAAAAAACTCCTTATATATTATTTGCAATACATTAAACAAATGCTAATTTGGATTATGTAAAATAGCATATATAGATAAGTACCCTATAAAACAATATTGAACAACATTGAACTATTTTGAACTATAACACTTATGACCTACCTTGATGATTTATTTGACGCACAGAGTCAGCCAGATGTGGAATACATTCCAATCATAGAAGATGCAGATGACACTGTTGCACCTAAACTAAATGACGGCGATGTTCTTGGCGTACTTCCGCTGAAGAATATGGTGCTGTTTCCTGGAGTGTTGTTGCCAGTGACAGTTGGACGACCAAAATCGAAGAAGCTCGTGGCTACAGCATACAAGAATAACCAACTGTTGGCCGTTTGCTGCCAAAAAGCCCAAGACGTACAAGAACCTACTTTGGATGACCTATATGATGTGGGTACCGCAGGACGCGTGATGCGTACGTTGGATATGCCTGACGGTACTGTAATGGTGATACTGGAGGGCGTGGAACGTATTCGTATTCATGAGATTGTGGGTGTTCGACCATATTTGAAAGCCCGCGTAAGCACTTTACCAGAGGAGTTTCCCAAGCGTAATGATAAGGAGTTTGTAGCAGTTGTTAGCAGTTTGAAGAAGATGGCAGAAAACATCCTCAAACGCATGGAGAACCTGCCACAAGAGGCAGCTATGACCCTTAGAAACATCGACAATCCCCCTACTCTTGTCAACTATATTTGCGGAAATTTCGGTATGCAAATATCTGATAAACAGCAACTTCTGGAGATATCTTCGCTTAGTGAGCGTGCTAATGCATTGTTAGAAGTGCTTAATAAAGAGATGTTGATGCTGGAGATGCGCAAGGATATTCAGAACAAAACCAAAGAGGATTTGGACCGCGAACAACGCGAATACCTCCTGCATCGTCAGATGGAGACCATTCAGAAGGAATTAGGCGACTCCGACGAGCAACAGGTGAATGCCATGCTCGAGCAATCGAAGCAAAAGAAATGGGGCGAGAAGATGCAAGCGACCTTCGAAAAAGAAGTTAAGAAGTTGCGCCGCATGAACTCCCATTCACCAGAGTATGCTACCCAACAAAACTACCTAGATACCCTCCTCGATTTGCCTTGGAACGAATACTCTGAGGACAACTACGATATCCGCCATGCACAGGAGATATTGGACAAGGATCACTATGGTATGGAGAAGATCAAGGAGCGTATCATAGAGTATCTAAGTGTACTGAAAATCAAGGCATTGAGCAATAATCCAGATAAAATGAAAGCCCCTATCCTATGCCTCTATGGCCCTCCGGGTGTGGGTAAGACTAGTTTGGGTCGCTCGATTGCAGAGGCACTAGGTAGGAAGTATGCGCGTATTAGTTTGGGTGGTTTGCACGACGAGGCAGAACTCCGTGGTCACCGCCGTACATATATAGGTGCAATGCCTGGACGCATCATTGAGAACATCCGCAAGGCAAAAACTTGCAACCCTGTGTTTGTGCTGGATGAGATTGATAAGATAGGTGCTGACTACAAGGGTGATCCTACTAGCGCTCTATTGGAAGTGCTTGATCCTGAGCAGAATGGCACATTCCACGATAATTACCTCGACGTAGATTACGACCTAAGCAAGGTGCTCTTTATTGCTACAGCCAATTCGCTGGATACCATTCCTCGTCCACTACTCGACCGAATGGAACTTATCGAAATGACGGGTTATCTGCAAGAAGAGAAAGAGGAGATTGCAAAGCGTCACTTGCTACCAAAAGAGTTGGAGAACCACGGACTGAAAGCATCGCAATTGAAGCTCAAGAAGAGCATCATCTCAGCTATCATCGACGGCTATACTCGCGAGTCGGGTGTGCGCGGATTAGAGCGCAAGATTGCTGCAATCTGCCGCAAGGTGGTGACCAAGATGGCATTGGAAGAAGCTTATAATGTGACAGTTACAGAGGATGACATCGTAGCATACCTAGGCAAGAAACGCTATTCGCGCGACGAATGGGAGACCAATAAATATATCGGTGTGGTCACCGGATTGGCATGGACATCGGTGGGTGGCGAGATCTTGTTTATCGAGACATCCTTGTCCCCAGCCAAAGTCCCTACTCTCACGCTCACAGGTAACTTGGGCGATGTGATGAAGGAGTCAGCTACCATCGCATTAGGTTATATCAAAGCACACGCCGAGCAATTTGGCATCGCACGCAAGAAACTAGACACTACTTCGGTACATATCCATGTGCCAGAGGGTGCCATTCCAAAAGATGGTCCAAGTGCGGGTATCACGATGACGACTGCGCTAGTGAGTGCGTTCACGGGCAAGAAAGTGCGTCCTCGTATCGCCATGACAGGCGAGATGACGTTGCGCGGAAAAGTATTGCCTATCGGTGGCGTGAAAGAGAAACTGCTGGCTGCAAAACGAGCTGGTATCACCGATATTGTACTCTGCGAGAAGAATCGTAAGGACGTGGATGAGATTCCAGAGAAATATCTCAAAGGATTGAAGTTCCACTATGTACAAGATATTCAGGAGGTTATTGACTTTGCCTTGGTGAAGTGATAAGCGGAAAATGATAAGAAAAATAGCAACTCAGTGAGAGTTGCTATTTTTCTTTATAAAGTGGTGTTTGATATAGCGAATCCATTCTGAGATCTTCGCCTTGATACGCTCTGATTTGATTTTCTTGCGTTGTGTAATCAAGAAGGTGATAAGTAAAGCCCAAAACATATATCAGTTGATTTATTGTTTGATAGGTTGTTATTTGAGAATCATATTAAGTGCTTGTGCCAATTTTATTCCAGCCATATACATTTGATATTCTGCAGTTTCTGCCCAATGATATGCATAGTGATATGCGTTGCCAGACCAAGTGGAATGGTATTGGTATATGGCATCAGTGACGTGGTAGCAATGCAGCAATGTTTGCTCATCGGTCATGCTGAGAATCTCTTTGCGTTGCTTGCCATATACATTATAAAGATAATTAGCATATTCGGTGTATGAAAATCCTTTGTATTCAATGAGTTTACTATCCCAAACAGAATGGAGATTGGTGTTGGAGCCAAACCACTTCATACGCACAGCATTTCCGCCCTTATCATCCAAATGCGCTAAATGCATAGGACAGAAGCGGTCTGCCATGAGATGCACATAGAATACCAACGCATCATGGCAGTGAGGTTGGCGCTTAAGTACTACCTCCAAACTATCCAAAGCCATGAAGAGTTCTCCACCCTCAGTAGGATAATGAGATAAAGTAGCCACCACAGCGGAATCAGTCATATCATCAGGTAGGTCTTGGTAATGGCATGTAAAACTAGTAGGATAGATGGTGTCGCTCTTAATCTCATCGGGCCATGTGGAGAGGTAAATCATACCATGTTTACCTAGCACTTTATCCACATGTTTGCGGGTTTTTCCATCCAAGTTATCATATGCTACTTGCGCCACGATACGGTGTCCTTTTGGGCCCCAAGCGAAGGTAGAAGTGGCTATGATTAGCAATAGTACTAATGCGTTTATTCGTTTCATATTCAATTATTTACCTCTGTTATCTATACGATTTCTATACACAATAAAACGTTGGTAGAGGTACTCTAACGACAAATTGAGCAACATGTTGATGATAGTTACCAAGTATTCGTTCCACAGCATGTCTTCAGCTAGCCAATCGCCCAGGCATGTGGTTGCTGGTGTGAACACAGCATAGAACGCCAATACTAGCAGCATGGCTCTTGTGATATTGGCATTGGATTTGAACGTGAAACGACGGTTGAAGGTGAAGTTCCACAAAATGCTTAATATCAAAGATATTAAATAGCATGGCCAATAGCGCCATGTAGTGAATTCATTGAGTAGCGCAAAAGAGCCAAACTGTATGACTCCAGCACTGGCTGAGAATAATACAAACTTCAATACTCTAACCCACTCTTTATTCTTTTTCATATTTGTACTTTTAAACTATAAACTTGAATGAACCAAATACAACTCTATCCATTCTACGGTATTGCCAACGCATTGTAGGTAGCGGCAGAAGTCTTCGCGCTTGATAACCACCGTACCACGGCAGTCGTTAGGATGGAAACTGAGCGATTCTGCCTGTTGGAGATTTTTGTCCAGGAAGAGTATCACGTGGTGGTCGGTATCATTGATTAATCCAAATGGACTGACACTCCCCGGTTCTAGTCCAAGATAACGCATCATGCGTTCAGGACTGGCAAAGGATAGTTTGCCAGGTGAGTTTTTACCAGCAGCTATGAGAGATGCTTTGAGGCGTTGCTCGAGATCGTGAATCGCCAAATCGTGTTCACAATCAAAGCAAATGAGATAATGTTGCGTACCTTTGTGGTTGCGCATGAAGATATTCTTGCAATGCACACTGCCATCATCTCGCCACCAACGCTTAGCCTCCTCAATGGTCTTACCTTCAGGATGGTTGTAGCAGGTATGCGGGATGTGATGTTCTGAAAGATAAGTCAGTACTTTTTCTTGACGTTCCATGATTATGCTTCCATGATAGTTTCTCGCAACACCTCTGCAACTGTAGGGTGTGGGAATACTACTTGCTTAAACTCGCCTACCGTATACCCCATCCGCACTGCAAAGCTTGCAGCAGCGACAAACTCAGAGCATGGGTTGCCAATCATATGTACGCCCATAACGGTCTTGCTACGTTTGTCAACAATCACTTTGCAGAGTCCCATCTCACCTTCATTTTCAGCCACAAAACGTCCTGAATAAGTCATCGGCAGTTGGTGCACTTCGTATGGTACAAATGGCTCGTCGGTGGACATGGATGGTGCGAAGTCACCCTCGTGTATCTCATTAAGGTCCTTCTCAGTCAATCCGACGCATGCAATCTCTGGATTGGTATAAACAACGCTTGGGATGGCATTGTAGGCGATACGTTGCAACGGGATTTGCTTGAGCATACGCCCCACTGCTACTTCTGCTTGGCGACTGGCAACATGTGCAAGCATAATCTTGCCAGTAACATCGCCTGCTGCATAGACATTCTTGAGGTTGGTGCGCATGAACTCGTCCACGACAATCCCTCCACGATGCATTTCGATATCTGTCAATGCTTCTAATCCTTGCATATTCGCCCGTCTACCCACAGAAACGAGGATATGCTCGGCTTCGTATTCGCCATTAGTAGTGAGCACCTTATTGCCTTGTATTTCAGTCACTTTTGTGTCGGTTAGAATTTGAACACCTGCCTTGCGGTATTTCTCAAGGAGAATGTTAACCACATCCTGGTCGAGGTTAGGAAGAATAGTAGGCATAGCTTCGATGACGGTGACAGGCACACCCAGCTCGTGGTAGAGCGTAGCAAACTCCATACCAATCACACCTCCACCCACGATAATCATGGATTGAGGTAACTCCTTGCTATCCAATGCCATCGTAGAATCCCATATAGCAGGATTATCTTTGATACCAGGTATAGGAGGTACGAAATTGGTAGAACCTGTACAAATCAACAAATTCTCTGCTTCATATTGCTCCTCGCCACAAGCGATTACTACATGGTCATCGGTGCGTGACACGATAGAAGCTGCGCCCATAACCACGGTGCAATGCTCGTTGTTGAGTTTTTGCTTGATACCAGCTACGAGTTTACGCACTACCTTGGTTTTGCGTTGCACGATTTTCGTATAGTCATAACTAACTCCTTCTGCCTTGACACCATATTTGTCAGCATGCGTAGCATTGTAGTATTGCTTTGCGCTATATAATAAGGTTTTAGTAGGTATACAACCTACATTGAGACATGTACCTCCTAACGCAGTTTGCTCAAAAATAATGACGTCTTTACCTGCTTTAGAAGCTATTTCTGCGGCGGTATATCCTGCTGGACCACCGCCAATGATTGCAAGAAAGTATTTCATTGTGTTGTTCAGAATTATTCAATATTGTTCAACGTAGTTCAATGTTGTTGCCGAGGGTGTTATAGATATGCCCATTGTGTATGATCAGCAATTGTCCGTTGTGGATAATCTTGCGTACCGCATGATTGGCATTCGTAGTGGTGGTTAAGAGCGTAGCAGGTCCCAAAGCGCAATGGGTGAGGTAGTTGGTGTAAGTGCCTCGTTGTCCCCCGATATAGATGGTTACCTCTTTCACTCCCGCTCCATAGGATGCAGTAGCATCCGCCCCAGTGAAAGTCAGGGTTGTATTGCCTTCTAGCTCTGGAGCGTTCCACACGTATCGATGCATAGTATTTGTTGTTGCAACCACTTGACCAAGATTAACCCCATCTGCCGAAATAGAGACGGTCTTTTTGGATTGATAACTACGAATAATCATAGCTATAGAGTCCAATGTTTGCAAATCAATGACAGGAGAAGTAATGCTTGCGTCTTTCACCAATAACCAAAATGCGCCATCCGTGTTGTTTTTAGTTTGCTTCAGTTTAGTTAGAGTCCAATTAGTGGAATCGGTCTTGCTGAGCGTAATCGTTTCGCTTGTAACCTCCGATCTTATTTCCTCCGCAAAGACGGCATAGTAGCGCATATTTGAGCTGACAGCAGGAAAATCGGCGGCTTGGGCATATAGCACCGTTGGCGCCTCTGCGACCTGCCCCTGAATAGGAGCGTTGGTCCATCCCATAAAAGCAGAACTTTGCATAGAGCATGATGATGGAGCCTGAGGCAAGTATTTTACTTTACTGCCATGATATACAAAGGAAGAATCATAGGCTGTTTCGCCCACCATCCAGAAAATGGTATCTACCACAATCTCCACGTCTCCGCCCAAATAGCCATTGCTGGCACCCAATTGAAAGCGCTCGTCTGCCGAACAGAGAAGAAGATCAAAATCAAGCACCTCGCCCGATCTCTCGCCCCAGATATATTCAGCCAAATAGGGGTAGTCGATAAATGGGTTTCGATTACCCTGTGTCTTCTGAATTCCATTGTTGCGATCCACCTCTTTTTGAGACACAGGGTCTTGGCGATGCCAACTGAGCATCAGAGCTAGTCCATAGTCGGTAAAACCATAATTATTTTCTGGTCCATAATACGTATCTGCATCAATCGTAGCATCGAAGATCACTCTACCCTCTTCCGCCTTATTGAAAGCCCATTCGCCAGCCCATTTGACCATCGTACCGAAATAACTACGTGCGATATCGCCCTTGTATTCGTCAGCAGGTTCAAATACATTGGTACTCATATTGATGCTACCTTCTACATACGTTCCTGCTACGCTATTTGCGACAGATACGCTCGAAACAGATGTACCATACTTGCTGCCATTACCCGAGGTGTAATTAGATTGCAATACTTCGCCATACGGACGATTACCACGACGGCTATTCATACCATATGATGTAGGATAAATGTGAAATATATCCGACCCAGGAGAGTTTTTCTTACTACTACTCATCTTTACACCTTGTAGATCATACTCACTGAACCACGATTGACACATGGCGTGCTCTCGGTTATAACCCTTGCACTCGCCCGTTTGAGTGGTGTTGGATGTGCGGTCTTTTTCGTACTCGAAAACGCAATCGCTATAAATCTCCCAAATATAGCCATCAGGACGCAAGTCGGTGTATTTGTATGCAAGCCATACGCTGTCGTAACGGAAATCTTCAGATCGATAGCCGATTTTAGCCACCTGTTGAATAGCATCCAGTAGTTGTTTACCACTCGTGCCATCGATAGAGGCATAGTAGTCAGGCAGTTTCTCTGCTGGCGTTACAGGGCAATCAAAAGCAAATGATTGTCCGATCAGGAATAGGGAAAGGACAAAGAGTGTAAGTTTCTTCATATTATTTGGTTATTTATGATCAATAGTGCTTAGGAATATACGTACAGCCGTAGCCACCATCTCTACGCATGGACGCTTTTGGTAGTATGCCTCGGTACGTGCTTCAGGAGTTGGTTCTTGTGGTTTGGGCGCAATACCAAGCAACTCGGAACAGATGAGACTGCCATTCTCTGCTTTGAATTTATTGGCAAGACTTTGCACCAGGGTATAGTTTTGTTGTTTACCGTCAGCATCCCCCTCAATGGTGCTACCATTCTCCAGTCCTGCAAGCATAAACATGCCGCAAGCGGCTCCACAAGTTTGGCGCATACGCCCAATTCCTCCGCCGAAAGAGGCCGATAACCGCAATGCCAATGCCTGATCCTCAATCCCATATATGTCTGCACATGCCGCAAAAACGGATTGGCTACAATTGAATCCTTGCTTGAATAGCGCTACGGCTTTATCTACTCTGCGTTGTATCTCTTGTTCGGTCATCGTATAAAACTGGTTTTAAGTTTCTTCTCATCGCATGTTGGTGCTGGTTCATTGGCGAGATTACGCATCATCCACGCCATATTATGCGCTAAGGTACGCATGGTTTGCAGCCCCTCCAAGTCTTGCAACGCTTCGCCTGGTGCTGCACCGTGTACGCTATTCCAATACTGCGATGGAACAACGGGCATATTGTTGATGGTAAAGTACTTATTGAGTCGATCGAAGGTAGCACTCGCCCCACCCCTGCGACATACGGCTACTGCTGCAGCTGGTTTGTATGCCATCAGTGCTGAGCAAGAATAGAACAATCGATCCAGCAACGCACACAGCGAACCATTAGGACCAGCATAATAGACAGGCGACCCCACTACCACGCCGTCAATACCTGCTTCAAGGATGGCATGCAGTTGGTCATACAATGCATCGGAGAAAGCACAACGGGTATTATTTTTGCGGCATGCACCGCATGCCACGCATCCGCGTACAGGTTGCACACCGATGCCCACTGTGACAGTTTCAATTCCCTCTGCCTCTAGGGTCTTTGCCACTTCCGCCAAGGCGATGCTTGTATTGCCATTGGCATGAGGACTACCATTGATGAGTAAAACTTTCATGATATGCTGAGTTTCATTATGTATAACTACCCTACTTCTACCTCTGGATTGATTTTGCGAATCAAGCCTTTGAGCACGTCGCCAGGACCAAACTCATAGAATGCTGTTGCACCATCTGCAATCATCTGCTGTACGCTTTGTGTCCAACGTACAGGCGAAGTGAGTTGCTCCAGCACTTGGCGTTGAATGGTGTCTTTATCAGTTTCCGCCTTCGCACTAACATTCTGATAGACAGGACATATCGGTGTACGGAATGTGGTCGCCATGATGGCGTCTTGAAGCTTTTGAGCAGCAGGTTGCATCAATGGCGAGTGGAACGCTCCGCCTACAGGCAGTTTCAGCGCACGTTTGGCACCTGCCTCTTTTAGTGCCTTGCAAGCGAGATCCACTCCGCTTATAGAGCCTGAGATGACTACTTGTCCTGGGCAGTTGAAATTAGCAGCCACTACGACATCGTCTATCTGCTCGCACACTTCCACTACTTTCTCGTCAGCCAACGCCAATACAGCAGCCATGGCACCAGGTTGCATCTCGCATGCCTCTTGCATGGCTTGTGCTCGCTGACTAACCAATCGCAAACCATCTTCCCAATGCAATACTTCGGCTGCGACTAGCGCTGAGAACTCGCCCAAACTGTGTCCGGCCACCATATCAGGGCGTAGCGTAGTCATCAATCGACCAGCCACGATGGAATGTAGGAATATAGCAGGTTGCGTAACACGCGTTTGACGCAGCTCTTCGTCAGTACCTTCAAACATAATGTCGGTAAGCGAAAAACCAAGCACCTCGTTGGCGCGTTGCATCATCTCGCGTGCTTCAGGATAAGCGTCATAGAGGTCTTTACCCATGCCCGAGAATTGGGCACCTTGACCAGGAAATACAAATGCGTTCATATCAATATTATTAAATTAGCGCACAAAGATAACACTTTTTTTTGATATATACAAATATATATACAAAAAAGAGCCGAGAACATGCCTCGGCTCTTGAAATAATATGTAATAACCTTCTTACTCAGCCATCAAAAGCTCCATGATGGTGCAAGCTGACTTAGCCACTGGGCTACCAGGACCAAAGATAGCAGCCACACCAGCCTTGTAGAGGTAGTCATAGTCTTGCGCTGGGATTACACCACCAGCAATCACCATGATATCCTCGCGGCCAAGCTTCTTGAGTTCCTCAATCACTTGTGGTACCAATGTCTTGTGACCAGCAGCGAGTGAAGATACACCAAGAACGTGAACATCGTTCTCAACTGCTTGTTTAGCTGCCTCAGCAGGAGTTTGGAACAATGGACCCATATCTACGTCGAAACCGCAGTCAGCGTAGCCAGTAGCTACCACCTTAGCACCACGGTCGTGACCGTCTTGACCCATCTTAGCAATCATGATACGAGGT
>JAZKZF010000022.1:0-53175 GCA_045612525.1 Paludibacteraceae bacterium
AGTAGGGAGAATAGAGGTATACATCTGCTCCTCTTTGACGCTAAACCACTCCGATAAGAGCGGTTGGATAGTCTTCCATTGATCGTAGCGGAAGTTGTCAATCACAATCATAAACACTTTCTCGCCTGCGTCTAGCAATGGAAAGACGATATTCTTCATCAAGTCGTGCGACATCAATGGTCGCTTAGCGTTGGGAGCAAACCAACCCTCATAGTTCTTACTGATCCATTTGGCAAATTGCTTGTTAGCCTCCTCTCGTTGCATGCGTAGCATTTGGTGCATAGCGGAGTCGATATTGTCCAGTTCAATCTCCCATTTAGTCAAGGTGCGTTCGATAGCCATCCACTCTTCGATCGTGCTCGCGGTATCTATCATGTAGGTGATATCCGAGAACTCTTGACGATAGGTGGTGTTGGTGTGTTCTTCTACTATCTCGCGTTGATGAATATGTTTCTTGAGGCAGAGGAGAATCTGACTCGGATTGACGGGTTTGATCAGGTAGTCAGCTATTTTTTGTCCGATAGCTTGCTCCATGATGTGTTCTTCTTCGGACTTGGTGATCATCACTACGGGTAGGGTAGGATGTAGCTCTTTGATTTCTTGCAGCACTTCTAGTCCCGATAGTCCAGGCATGTTCTCATCCAGAAATACGATATCAAAACTATCGGTATTACATATGTCTATCGCATCTTGTCCGCTATTGACTGCGGTGACGTGATAGCCTTTGTCTTCAAGATAAATAATGTAAGGTTTTAGCAGATGAATCTCATCATCCACCCATAGAATTTTGGTTTGGTTCATAGTTTTTCCATTTGTTTATTAGGTTTTGCATATCTTCGGGCCATTGGCTTGTAAAATTCATCTCCTCGCCCGTTCGGGGATGACGAAAGCCTAAGGTTTTGGCATGTAGCACTTGTCGTGGACAGAGTGCAAAGCAGTTTTGGATGTATTGTTTGTATTTCTGCGTAGGCAGTCCCTTGAGTATCTCCATGCCGCCATATTTCTCGTCGGCAAAGAGGGGATGACCAATACTCTTCATGTGGACGCGAATCTGGTGGGTGCGTCCCGTCTCCAGGCGACATTCCACGAGTGTGACATAGGGGTAACGCTCCAGTACGCGCCAGTGGGTGATGGCTTCTTTGGCATTGGGGTTCTCCTCAAGGTCCCATATCTTATATATGGTGCGGTCGCGCGTATCGCGTGCGAGTGCGCCAATGATAGTGCCTTCATCTTCGGTAAAGGTGCCCCATACAAGGGCATTGTAGGTGCGGCGAGTAGTGTGTTCAAAAAACTGTTGTCCCAAGTTGGTCTTCGCCTCGGGTGTCTTAGCGATGAGCAATAATCCGCTAGTGTCTTTGTCAATGCGATGGACAAGACCGATATTAGGGTCGTTGATATCTAGTTTGTCGCGGAAGTAGTATGCCAAAGCATTGAGCAATGTGTGCTCGTAATTGCCATGCCCAGGATGCACAACCATGCCAGCTGGTTTGTTGATGACCAGTACGTCGTCGTCTTCGTACACTACCTCTAGTGGAATCTCTTCGGGTTGGATGGTATAGTCGTGCGGCTCGTGATCGAGTAACACTTGTATGATGTCGAAGGGCTTGATCTTGTAGTTGCTGCTGACGGGCTTGCCATTGACCCATACGTTGCCGGCGTCGGCTGCACTTTGGATACGACTACGCGAAGTGCCTGCCATATGCTCTGCTAGGTACTTATCAATGCGCTGAAGGGCTTGACCCTTGTCCACCTCACTTCGCCAGCGCTCCCATACTTCGTCTTGCTCGATGTTTTGTATCGTATCTTCGTTCATTTTATTTTGCTTACGCATACTATGCTCACTTAAAAGAAATCCTCCTCATCCACTTCGTTGTCTGCGGTAATGGTTTTTTCGATGTCGGTGGATAGTTTGAGATTCACATTGGTTCCTTCTACAACAACTGTGCCACTCTCTGGCGATTGGCTATAGACTATGTATTGCTCTTGTGTCTCCTCGGTAGGTGGGATGTCGTATTCCACTACGCCGACGCTTAGTTTGCTACCCAGTAGCCACGAACGAGCATCTGCCAGCGATTTTCCTACCACCGAAGGTACTGTCACTTCAGAGGTTCCTTGTCCTTTGCCAACTATCAAGATAATGGGGGTACCTTCTGCCAAACTGCTACCTGCCAATATAGGGGTTTGGTCTTCGCTTTGTATGTCAAGGATGATATCCTTGTATGCTGAAGGTTTGTAGGTAATCCCTTTCACTTGCAATCCTAATGCTTGGATGGTTACGGATGCTTGGCGCAAACTCAAATCGCGCAACTCAGGCATTATGACGGGGCGTCGGAACTGGGCATTGCGAATGACATAGATTGTGCGGTTGTGCTTCACTGATGAGCCCGCCGCTGGGTTCTGCTCCACGATGGTGCCGAGGGGTGTTTTGTTAGAATAGGTGGAGTCGATGACTTGCAAACGCAATCCTTCAGATGAGACAATGATATTGGCCTCTTCAAGATATAATCCAGTAATATTAGGCACAGTGACTTCCACACCATGTTCGGTGGCACGGCGCAGACACAAATTAACCACCAATACCACTATGATGCCTACCACCACCGCGGCAACCAAATTGATAAGAACAAAATACCAGTTGCTCTGTTTCCAATCGTTTTTAGTTTTCATTTTTACTCAAAAATATGAAAAAATCATTAAATTGTCCGCAAAAGTACAATTTTTTTTGCATATATGCAATTTTTAATGTAAATTTGCAGCGATTTTCCAGTTTCTGGTTAATCAAGAATAGAATATAAACTTAAAATTTTTAAGTGTTATGAAAAAGATTTTGTTGATTGCTGCTGTTGCATTTTGCGCAATGAGTTGCTGCTGCAAGAAGGCAGACAAGGGTGATTGCGCTAAGGAGTGCTGCCCAAAGACCGAGTGTGTAGAGAAGAAGTGCTGCGAGGCTGATAGCTGCGCTGCTAAGGCTGCTTGCGCTACTCCATGCGAGAAAGCAGATAGCTGCTGTGCTGCTAAGGCAGAGTGCCCAGCTCAAGTAGCTGAGTAATTGGCAGGAAAATATGCGTTAAGGGCGTGGCGACACCACGCCCTTAATTTTGAACCCTTGAAACATTGAAACCCTTAAAACCTTTTTTCATCGCCGCAGGCGTTGTTGCCGTAGTGCTTGGTACGATAGGAATATTTGTACCAGGATTACCAACAACGCCATTGGTGCTGTTGGCGTCTTGGTGTTTTTATCGCAGTTCGCCTCGCTTGCAGGCGTGGCTATTGCAGTCGTTTTTGGGTAAGTATATCCGTGAGTATCGCGATAAAGGTGGTTTGACCCTGCGCAAGCGCGTGTATATTATTTTACTGATGGCTACTATGGTGGCTATCTCTACAATTTTCTTTATAAAAACGCTACCCATCCGAATCATCGTTTGGGTAGCGGGTGTAATTGGTTGTATCGTTGTGGCATTCTTCGTGCCCCAGGCAAGGGATAAATAACCGAATTTTTCTTGTAGATAATTATTTCTTATAATTATAGGGCAGCGATGCGTGGATGTCGGTGCTGCTGCTGGCTATATGTATCACAAAGAGTCCTTCTTCGGCTATCCATTGATGTGCATCTGCATCAAAGTAAGAGAGCATATCTGGCGTAATCGTGAATGTGACTTGCTTGGTTTCGCCTGGCAATAACGCTACTTTGCTGAATCCCTTCAACTCCTTCTTGGGACGTACCACAGATGCCTTTGAATCAGTAATATAGAGTTGTACTACCTCTTGACCTGCACGATTGCCGGTATTGGTGATAGATACCGTAATCTGATTACCATTCAAGGTAGCCTTACTATACTCAAAGGTGGTATAACTCAAGCCAAAACCAAATGGGAATAGCGCTTGATGCTTAGGAGGATTGATCGTATATTGCTTACCTTGACTCACATACTTGATCGGCCTGCGTGTACCATAAAGATCCGCATAACGATAGCCAACAAAGATATCTTCTTTGTAATATACCTGTTTGTCCACGCCTGGATAAGCTTCCTCACCATATTGATGCGCAGGATAATCGGCCAAAGTAGGTTGGATAGTATATGGCAATTTACCCGATGGATTCACATCACCAAACAATACATCTGCCACTGCATGACCCGTCTCTGAACCACTATACCATGCTTGCAGGATTGCCTCTACTTCTTGGTTCCAAGGCATTCCGTGGGCATTGCCAGAGATAGATACAAAGATCACCTTGTCATTAACGGCAGCCAATGCAGAAATGAGTTGATCTTGAGCATATGGTAATTCATAGTGCAAGCGGTCACCATCCTCACAGTCTTGATTGTGCGCTTTGTTCATACCGCCTACAAAAACCACATAATCGGCACTCTTAGCTGCCTCTACTGCCTCCGCAGTGAGTTGCTCTGGTGTGCGGTCGTCTTGCAATGATTGCCCTGTGGTAACACCATTGTATTCTCCACCTATATCGCCCACATATCCGCGCACGTATTTCACCTCAGCCAATCCCTCAGCACGTTCTTGAATACCTTGCAGTGGAGATATCTCATACTTAGCCTTGAGCGAAGAAGAACCACCACCTACAGTCATCATCTTGATGGCATTCTCGCCTACGACGAGAATGGTAGGACGCTGTGTAAGTTCAATAGGCAATGTGTGGTTCTCATTGCGCAAGAGCACCATACCTTCACCTGCTATTTGGCGTGCTGCAGCGCTGTGTGCCTCGGAGCACATCGCACCAAATGGCTTATTAGGATTCATAGACGTGCGGAAGATGAGGCGCAAGACGTTGCGTACTTTTTCATCCAACTCCTTTGTGCCCACTTCGCCGCTCTGAATTTTCCTCAGATATGGCAAAGCGAGGTGATAGATATCATATGCGCTAGAAGCACCATCAGAAAGGCCGTCAGTCCATGTGCCGAACTCGAGATCTAGTCCGTTGGTGATAGCTTGTTCGGTATTCATAGCGCCCCCCCAGTCAGAGATCACTGCTGCGTCACTTCCCCATTCCTTGCGCAAGATATCTTGTAGCAAGATAGAGTTGTGGCAAGCATATTGACCTTTGTAGAGGTTATAGGCTCCCATGATAGACCAAGAACCACCCTCTTGCATAGCCGCGCGGAAAGCAGGCAAATATATCTCGTAGAGTGCACGGTCGGAGAGGTTGACATTTACCCAGTGGCGATCCACCTCTTGGTTATTGAGGGCATAGTGCTTGACGCATGTAGCTACGCCTTGCTCTTGTACACCTTTGATATAAGGCACCACCATTTTGGATGCCAAGCAAGGGTCCTCGCCCATATACTCGAAGTTACGACCATTGAGCGGGGTACGATAGATATTTACGCCAGGACCGAGCAGCACGTCTTTGTTGCGATAGCGTGCTTCTTCACCGATGCTCACACCATAGAGGTAGGACATGTCCGTATTCCATGTAGCAGCCAAGCAGGTGAGAGCTGGGAAGGCAATGCATGAGTCGTTGGTCCAACCTGCTTGGTTCCACTCGTCCCACAATACCTCTGGACGAATGCCATGAGGACCATCTGTGCACCAGATACCTGGGATACCCAAGCGTGCTACGCCAGGAGATGAGAATTTGGATTGTGCGTGGATGATGGCAATCTTCTCTTGCAGGGTCATGCGAGAGAGTGCATCCTCAATACGATCTTCGATTGGAGCTTTGGTGTCCAAATACACTTGTCCTATCATAGGCAAACATACCAAAGAAAGGACAAAACAGCATGATAATAGTTTCTTCATAGTATTAAAATTACAAATAATAGAAATGTAGAGCGGTAGTCAGCCGCTCTACACTATAGATAGAGATGGATTATTTCACTACTGCACCCAATGCATTGTAGCGTACGCCATCACGAATGAAGTAAATTTGTCCATTCTCAATCACCTTGGTAGCGGTGGTATTAAGAACTACATTCTCCACTGCTGTTTGGTCGCATAAGACAGTGACCTTAACAACTACATTCTCATAATCAACTACCAAACGAATAGTACAATCTGTAAATACTTCATTGTTATCTACGGCATTGATATCGCTACCCTTGAATGCGCAGGTGTACTCTTTATTAACCTCCCATACAGCATCTTCACTTGGAGCGCCAAATTCTACTGCCCATGTACCATAAACCACTTTGAAGCGGTTGCCAAACTCAGCAGCCAACAACTCGTAAGTATTCTCTTCGCCTTCAACAGGAGTGAAGCGTTGTGCTTCGTCGCAGTTCCAACCGAGTTTCTCACCAGGTAAGTGCCAGTCAGCTTTCATCAATTGGAATTCACCAGAAACGAGTGTCAATACCATCTCACCATTTTCCTTAACCTCAAGGGTAAGAGTAGCGTTGGTATAGCTACCGAATGGGTTAGCCAATGCCAAGTTAGCAGGATCAGCACCATCTAATTTTCCGCTCATTACATAAGGAACGCCTAAGGCAAGACCAGCATTAGTCTCACGGTTGGTACCCCATTGCTCATCCCAAGCGCGGTCCTTGATAATCTTGAAGGTACCGCTCAAATCAGGTACAACTGCGGTCAAAACACCCTCTACATCCTCGAATTGGATAGCATCAGCAGTGCTCCAGTTGTTGGTGAACGCACCTACGATTTGATAAGTGGTAGGACCAGCAGCATAATCGTACAAAGTACCTGCAACGAGGCTGATTACAATAGCATCAGGATTGGAAACATCCAATGTCAGCTTTGCATCTTTGTAGCGTGGTTTCTCAAATCCAGAGTCTTCAGGCATAAGAATAGCAGCATTAGCAGGAGCATCTGCCTCAGGTTTTTCTTGAGTGTCGACGCACTTTACTAAAGTGTAAGGAGTGTTCAGAGCTACACCTTCGCCAGCAGCTGCTGCACCATGTTGTGGGTGCCAACCACCATTTTCAGTTACTTTGAACTCGCCATAGAGGTCAGCCACCTCAAGAGTGAGAACACCGTCTACTTCAACGAACTTGAAAGACTCGTTGTTGCTGCTCCAACCACTTGCTTCACCAGCATAGTAGTAATCAGTAGCATGAACAGCCACAAAAGCTGTCATCGCCAAGAAAAGAGAAAAAATCTTTTTCATAAAAATTAAATTTAAAAGGTTAATTAATAATTATTTATTGTGAATTGTAACACAATTCATTGTTTGTGCATAGTTTGTTGTATCGCCACCTAATAGCGGACAATAGATCTCCAAACTTGAGCGTAGCATCTTGCCTTTTGCCAATTCGCTTACCTCTCGAGGTGTCATTGCTGCACGGTAGAACAGCACCTGATGGATATTGCTTCCCTGTATTGTAATCTTACCGACTGTCTTACCTAATCCTTCGGTTATAGCCACCAATTGCCCATTGGCATATTGCCACAACTTTTGTTGTGCCGCAGAATACACTTCGGTAAAGGTGGTGTCGGTACTTATATAACTGAGTGTATAGGAATGCACTTGTCCCTCGGGTACGAAGTTCACGCACTCTACGCCGTTTTCATCACCTTGCGTAGGAATATATTCTGGCAATGGTTTGCCAGATTGCAGTGCCTCCCACATTGTAGGTGGGAATGCCGATGCCATCGCCTCGTGTCCCAGTTGATTGGGATGATAGATATCCGAACCATTCCACATATGTTCTGCCCAACGGCCCTGCCCGTCGTCTATTGTACCAAAGACATTGATGGTAGGCAGATTCCATTGTTGCACCTCTAGATTGACCGCGCATAGGTCCTCGTAGTCCACCTCGTTGAAGTCGGCACGTGGATAGTTGTTGGTAACGATGACTACTCTCCCTTGCTCTTGCAGCATGTGAATCAGGCGTGGCATGTTCTCCTTGTAAGAGAGTGTAGCTCGGGCACCTTTCTCGTGGAGCCCTTCGTTACCTAAACTGATACCAATAACTACGTATTTCGCTTCAATGGGTGTCATGTCGCGGTCAAAGCGAGCAAAGAGGTCGTAGGTATTGTTGCCGTCGACGGAGATATTCACGCTCTCCCACCCAGCAGGTAGGGTTGCTGTTAGTAGGGAAGCATAACCATTGAGTGAATCGGCACCAACACCCCTACACACAGAGGAGCCAAAGAAGCATATGCGCTGTTCTGCGGATGACTTGCATGCGCTTAATAGCATGCAAGACACCAGCAGCAAGGCAGGAATAATATATGTTCGCCAATGCGTTTTCATACTGCATTATAAGATGCAAGAAGTAATACTCTCCGCAGGTAGTTTGATCTCAAAGTGTTTGCCGTTATGTTCAATAACAAAGGTCAATCCTTCTGCATTTTCATTGAAGAGTACCAAACCGTAGGTGCCATCAAGGTTCTCAGATGCTACTACAGATAGGCCTGTTGGCAGATAGCCCGAAGTGCCGATACGTGTAGATCCTGGCTTAAGGGCTTTGCTCAGGTGACCAATCACGTAATAGTGACTGCGTTTGTTGAGCGTGGTATAATCTTTAGACGATATATCTACCGCCCCATAGCAAGTAGCGCAAGCTCCTGGACCACCGTGAGGGCCTCCATTCTCATCCAACATGAAGTTCCATACGATGACTGCTTTGCACCAACGTATAACGGTGCCGATACAAGTATTCTTCATCTCTGACATGAGAGACTGACCGAAACTTTGGTAGTTCCATGTGCCGATGGATTGCTCGGTGAAGTAGAGGTTTTTGTCTGGAGCTAACTTATGGATAGCATCCAACTCTACAGGACTACCGCCATAGCTATGGTATGCTGCGCCATCAATATATTGACTTGCTTCAGAATCAGCATAAATCTTGATAGGATATTGTAACTGATCTTTTTTGCCGTCATAATTGTAGTTATGATCAAAGCAAATGATTTTAGCATTGATACCCTCGCGTTTGAATACAGGACCGAGTGCCAACTTGATGAAGTCGCGTTCTTGATCCCAAGGCATGTACAGGGACATGGAGTTACCCCAGTTGAGTGGTTCGTTTTGTGGTGTCACACTAGTAATATTGATACCTTCTGCCTCAAATGCCTTGATCCACTTCACGAAGTACATGGCATAATCTTGATAGTAGTCAGGATTGAGATAACCTCCTACCCATTTGTTGCCACCGGTATAGGCCTTTTTGCTATGAATATCATCTACCTTCATCCATATTGGACAACTCCAAGGTGTACCCATCACCTTCAGATTGGGATTAATATCTAGGATTTCTTTAAGAACTGGAATGATATAGTCCACTTCATCCGATGTAAGAGCAAAATTCTCGATACCTTTGGTGTCGCAACAAGTATAATCATAGTTGCTGCGGGAGTTGAAGTCGCTACCTCCGATAGGGACGCGCACGTAGCCGTATCCCATACCCTTGTCTGGAGAGAATGTCTCTACTAATAGCTTTTGACGGCGTTCTGCAGGCATCTGCATGAGGTTGAATGCTGCTGCACCTGTGATAGCAGCACCGAAGCCATCAAAAGTTTGGTAACGCACGTTAGGGTTGAGTGTGAGTGTGCGCTCTGGCGACATATTGAGTCCCTCGGCATAATCCTTGCCTACTGCTACAAATCCCATTGTGCCATCTGCAGTAGTGATATAGGTCATCACGTCGCGTACTGAGATAGTATCGCCATTAGTAGGATCTTGAGGATTGTCAACTGGGGTATTGCAGCCGAGCAATGCGGCCGCAATACCTATAAATAATAGATTATTCACTTTTCTCATTATTGTGGAGTTTTATCGTATTTTCTCGTAAGTGGTAGTGAAGTTGTTTTGGTCAAGGGTGATGCGGTAGATTCCCTCAAATTCTTCTTGAGTAGCAGCAATCCAGTTACCCGCTTCGGCACCCGTATCACCATTCACTTTGGTCAAACCTTCAGGGCCAACACCTTGGATTGGCAAACCAATCTGCTCATAGTTACCACCTACTTCTTCGCCGCCCCAACCTTTTTGGTGGAAGAACTTAAAGTTGAGCGATCCGTATGTCTCAAAATCGGCATTTACACCATTCTTCATGTATGCGGTGAATTGATATACCTTAGGTGCTACAGTGCGGCATGCAATGTATTGTCCGAGGTTGTCAAAGCCCCAACCACCTTGAGTCTTAGGTGCTGCTACTGGCAAGCCGAAGCCCACACCGGTCATCCACATGACGTTAGGATAAACAGCATCCTTCAATGGCTCTACTACGATATAATCCTCTTCTGGCAAATAATATACATCATACATACCTTTCTCGCCCAAGAACTTCACCACATTATTGCTCTTGACTTCCATATAGTCTAGGTTGTATGCTGTCGCCATATTGCTAACACCATTGATAGTCACTTCAATAGTTGGGTCAAAGAATATCTTGGAGTAGCGATAGGTTTTACCAGCTACTTCTGCCAAATCCACATTCACATCTAAAGCAGATACAGGCTGTGCTACCTTACCGCCAAAGTAGAGGTCAAAGGTCAACGGATCGAAGGTGATAGTATCGATGCTCTCGATATTGTCGTTTGCTAGTACGATAGGTGTCGCCTCGCCTGCGTTGAATTGCTCCTCAGTAATCAAAGATAGTTGACCATTTAGCATACCCAATACTGGATAGTTCCAATCTACGCGGCCGAACTTAGTACCTACTACTGCCAACAGACATTCGATGGATTTTGGATAGCTCAGGTCCACTGCTGTGAACTTTTCGCCATCCCAAGTCATCTGCTTACCTTTTCCTAATGGTTTGTAATCAATAGTTGGAGGCATTACATACATTGTTTCCAATGCTGGACGATGCCCTATGCAATCATTTAGGATTAGATCTTTCGTAGTACCTTCCACATTAGTGGCTGTCAAATATACTTTTACAGGTTCTCCTTCTGGCATATTAGGCCCAAAGGGAATAGCGTAAGTAAAAGTATCCTTGAACATTAAATCGGGTGTACGAACTTCTTCACTAGCAATCACATTCATGCCCACGATTACTTTAATTGCCAAAGTGGACAATGGAGTTTCTTTTTCGGTGATAGTTACTTCAAATGAAATGCTACCACTACCAAAATTCACATCCTTAGTCAGCATATTTGCCGTCACTTGTGGGTCCCCTTTAGGGAAAACCTCACGAAAAGAGTCGGGCTGACAAGCGGTATAACCTATTGCGATCAACGCAAGGAATAGTACTTGAAATATACGTTTCATATTGTATTGATTGTTTGCAGATTAGTACTTATATTAATAACCATCATTCTGACGCAAGTTAGAGTTTTTGTCCAACGCAGTTTGTGGAATAGGCATTAGTTTGTGTGCCTCTACGAACGGACGGGCTTGTGGCAGACGACCTTCGTCGCGCGAATTGATGCCATTCATCACTTCGAGCAACTTGCCAAAACGAATCAAGTCAAATAGGCGTTGACCTTCTAATGCCAACTCCAGGCGGCGCTCATGCAAGATAGCATCCAAGACGGCCTCTTGGCTACCCATTTGTGATGCAGGTAGGTCAGCCAATTTCGCACGTTGGCGAATTGTATTTACCATGGCTACTGCACCACTTAAATCACCCTTGTGTGCCAATGCCTCTGCTTTCAGCAGATGGATGTCAGCACCACGCAGCTTGATCACGCTGTTGTATGCCGAGCGACATTTGTACATGAATGGATAGTTGTCAGCAGGATAGTAGTTGCTCCATGCGCACTCATAATAGACAATCGTTTGGTTGCAACGCACTGTGTCGCCTTCTTTCTCGAAGGTGCGAATCAGATCACGACTTGGGGTGATCCATTTAGCCCATGTGAAGGACTCCTCCCAGTTCGACAGGTTGCGACCGAACATCCACGTCACCCAGTTGCCGCTAGCGGCGGTGTATTGTGCTTCGAGGATGGTCTCCTTGTTGTTGCGAGTAGCATCACCCAAGGTTTCATCGTATTTCCAAAGGTCAGCATAGTTGTCTGCCAATGCGATACCGTCACCAAACACCTTATCGCTATACTCAATTACCTTGTCCCATTCGCCTAGCTCTGCGTACAACTTAGCCAGCAATGCATATGCCACTGTTTTGCTGAGTATACGTTTGTCGTTAGGATCGAGTGCTGGGGCATAAGGAATGGCCTCGGTGAGGTCCTTAATTACTTGCTTGTAAGCAGAATCTTGGGTCACAGGCAGAGGGAAGTAGATTGGATAAACCTCCTCGATATTATCAGCGGTGATATCTGGTGCCTCGGTGAGGTTGAGTGGGATATTACCAAACCAGTGAGCGAGGTCAAACAGCATCATGCCACGGAAGATCTTTGCCTCTGCTTTCCATTGCTCACGCTCTGTTTGCGAGAAGTTGGGATCGGGTACTTGGTCTATATTAGAGATGATCACATTGGCTTGTGCTATATCCTCCAGATAGCGATCCCAGTCGCGTGCGATATCTGGGTTAGACGCATCCAAGGCATTGGTCTCTACAGGAACTACCTCAGCACCAGTAGTACCAGCATATGCGTTGTCTGTACGTGCTTCACCAAAGAGTAGATAGTCGAGATACCAGTGCTCCTGACGATCACGCATGATATTGTATAGGTTCTCGTACACGGCCATCATGGCTGCACGATCTTTGAACTTGATACGGGTGGTATCACTGGTGGAAGTGCCCAAATTGATTTCTGACTGATCGGAAATAGGTTCCATATTCAAGTCACAGGACACGAGGGCAATGCCCAACGCTACACCTATTGTATATATATACTTTTTCATAATCGTTCTATTAATATTCGTTCAACCATTAAAATGCAATGTTTACACCCAATACGAAGCTGCGGGTTTGTGGGTAGGTACCATAGTCCAAACCTTGTACAGTTCCTGAGTTACCATATTGGTTCACCTCTGGGTCCATACCTAAGTATTTCGTCAGTGTGAAGAGGTTTTGAGCCGAGAAGTAAGGTTGCAGACGAGTCATGCCAATCTTTTTCATCCAGTTGCCAGAGAACTCATAACCAATGGTGAGATCTTTCAAACGTATATAGCTACCATCTTCAACAAAGTAGTCGCTGACTTTCATATCGAAACCAGCTTTTGGAATGCTGGTAATCATACCAGGGCGACGCCATCTATCCAACACGCGGGTTGATTGGTTCTTAGCATCATACATACCTTCTGTCTCAATACGGCTAGCATTGAAGATATCATTGCCGTATGAACCTTGCAGCAAGAAACTGATAGTCACGCCATAGAATTGGAAGGTGTTGGTCATACCAAAGGTGAAGTCTGGGTTAGGATCACCCATATAAGTACGGTCGTTAGCGGTTACCTCGCCATCGCCATTGGTATCCAAATAGATCAGCTCACCAGTCTCGGGGTCTACGCCGCCTGTCTTGTAGCCGAAGAAGGAACCCAATGGCATGCCTGGAGTGTTGCGTACGCAGTAGTCTGCCAAGATATCGGTCACCTTAGCATCGTAATAAACTTGGCTAGTCGCCAATTTCTCGAGTCGGTTCTTGTTGTGGGAGATATTGAGTTGAGTATCCCACTTGAAGTTCTTCTTCACGAAGTTGTGCGATGTGATGGTGAATTCCACACCCATATTGCTCATCTCACCCTCGTTGCGTTGGATAGAGGATACGGCAGCCGAACCTGCTGGGAGGGATACCCACATTAGCATATCGGTGGTATATTTGTAGTACCAATCGAAATTGAGCGAGAGACGATTTTTGAACATGGTCCAATCCAATCCCACGTTGGTTTGAGTGGTGCGCTCCCATGTCAAATCGGTATTGCGTAGTGATGATTGGCTATAGGTTGGAACGGCATGTTCTTTGCCTGTCTCCCACCAGTTTTGGCGGTTGATGCTATAGCGCTCTAGATATGCGTAGTCGCCTATACCACCTTGGTTACCTGTTTGTCCCCAACCACCACGAAGTTTCAAGTCGTCGATCCAATCTACATCTTGCATCCATGGTTCACCACTAATGCGCCAAGCAGCACTCACTGAAGGGAAATATGCCCAACGGTGACCTGGCGCCAAGCGGGATGAGCCATCCGCACGGAAGTTAGCAGAAACCAAATAACGAGAATCGTAGTTGTAACTAACACGCGCAAAACCAGACATGATTGCCCATTCGCTAGCACTGGTGCCTGTGCTTCCTGGATCAATTTTGTTGGCTGCATTCAATGTTTGGATGGTACCATCTGCATAGTGGCTACCAGCGATGTAGGATTGTGTCCACATAGAATGGGTATAAGAGCTACCTATCATCACATCCAGGTTATGATCGTTCATGCTGGTGGTGTAGTTTAATACATTATCCCATACGGTCACGAGGTCGGTGCTGCGTGTATCGCTACCCTCACCATATTGGTTGCGGCCCCATGATGTCTTATGTGGGTCGAGGAATGAGGTAGAGTTGTTCATTCTCAAGTCCTCGGTAAAGGTGGTGGTGAATTTCAATGAGTGATTATACTCGTCGCCACGATTAAATTTCTTGGTATCATACAAGGTTACAATACCCTTACCAGTAGCCAATAAACGATGTTGCTTGCTATATTGGTTTTTGTAACGCTCGATATTCTCCAGAGGGTGGGTGATATTGCTTACACCGTAGAAATTGGTGTAGTAATAATCAGGATTTTCAGGGTCGTAGATAGGAGCATAGGTTGGGGTATTGATTACCGACAATACCAGACCACCACGGTTAGCACCAGTACCTGAAGAGATGGTACCTTGGTTCTCGCTGTAGCCGTATGCCACATTAGCGCCAACATTCAGCCACTTGGTCACTTCAGCATCAAGGGAGGTGCGGAAGTTATAACGTTGATACTTGGTAGTAGGAATGATACCTTGTTCGTTGGTATAACCACCTGACAAGTAGTAGTTAACGCGATCTGTTCCTCCACTTACCGAGAGTTGGTAGTTTTGTGTTGACCCCGTCTTATATGTTTCGTCAAACCAATTAGTTTCGTCTTTCAAACCGTCTGGCAATACCACATTTGAACCTAAATCGTTGAGATACTCGCGGTATTGCTCATAGTTGAGACTCTCCATGCGTTTAGCCACTTGGGTCCAACCGCCATACATAGAGAAGGTCACATTCATTTTTTCCTTGTTAGCAGCACCCGCTTTGGTGGTAATCATGATGACACCATTCGCTGCGCGCGATCCATAGATGGCTGCAGAAGATGCGTCCTTCAAGATTTGCATGGTCTCGATGTCGTTAGGTGCGAGGAAGTCAATATCCGTCATAGGCACTCCGTCCACTACATACAATGGGTCGTTGCTACCATTCATAGATGTTGTACCGCGTACACGAACTACCATGCCCGCACCTGGCTGACCGCTAGGTTTAACCACCGTCACACCCGCAGCCTTACCTTGCATTGCTTGTGCAGCAGAAGTGATAGGTCGTTTTTCCAAATCCTCGGTGTCTACTGAAGAAATAGAAGTGGTTACGTCTTTACGCTTTTGTGTACCATAACCAATAACTACCACTTCATCCAGCAACTCCTGATCCTCTCGAAGCACAACCACCATGTCTTGGGCTGCACGGACTTCTTGATCTTGAAATCCTACATAAGAAACGAGCAGTAATACGTCTTCTTCTACAACGAGTGTAAATACGCCATCATAATCGGTAATCGTACCATTAGATGTGCCTTTCTCTAAGACGCTCGCTCCAATTAAAGGTTCTCCATTGGCATCCTGCACCTTACCCGTAAGATGTACAGGTGCTGCTAGTGCCGAGAAACTAAACCATGACATTGTACAAATGGCAAATGTCACGAGCAGGCTGCGAAAGCCATTTCCTGTGTGTTTGTTCATCATAATTAGTTTTATTTGTATTGTCTTTAAGGTCATGTGTCTTCACCTTAATAAGGTGAGTACATTAAATCAGGTTGCAAATTTACAAATAATAATTTATACTACCAAATATTTTACACAAAAAAACTTTTTTGTTTATGTACAGTGATTCTTTTGTAATTATTTATATCCTCCATGCCTATCTGCATAGTCGTTTGGAAGGCTGGTTTGATAGGCTGCATTGTCGTAGGCTTTGTGGTACCGAAGACAAAGGAGTGAGAGTGTGGAATGGTTGTTGATTTTTTTTTTGTTGTTATTGTTGTAGGAAATTTATTTTTTTGTACGAAATTTGGATAAGAACCTATATTTTCCTTGTTAATTACGCACTATTCACGCACTATTCCGAGCACTTCCGTGGCAGAGAAGTGGCTGATTGAAAAGGAACTACTCACCCCCAAGAGGTGAGTAGTTGTACTTTTTGCTACTTTATGTACCAATGGGTAAATTCTACTGGCACACGGGACGAATGCTATACCCATTGCGTCGTGTACTAGTGGTGGGCGAATATACTTCGTCCGCATATAAATCCATAGCATATGCGCGAAAAACCGTATTGGTAAGCGAACTTGACCAGTAGCTGCCGTTACTACCAACCTCAGCGTAGGAGTTGTTATTCGCACAGAAGCCCGCTGCGGGGAGGAAAATGGACTTATCGGTGTAACCTATTTTATTTGAAGTCACTCTATAACCATTTACTCCGTTTTCAGTAGTCCAAGTCCAAGTGCAATTCTCATATAACTCTGTCATTTCGACATCCGTTGGCATGCGCCAACTGCCACCCCAATTGACTGTAGCAGCATCGTCGGCTGCTTCAAGCACGGTTTTGTTATCTACAGTACCGTAACTGCTATCAGTATTGTATTTTGTTAGGGTATTTGCTTGACCATCACACCATTTATACGTCTCCCAACGATACTCATCTTTTGGCTCTACTTCGCCCCAAGCGAAGTAATCTCCATACTCCTCTGGTTTGCTTGCGCCCACATTGCATGTCGCCCATTTAACGCTCAGACCTAAATCCACATACTCATGATTACCAGTATTGGGCACATCTGGGATATTGGGCTCAGAATCATCCACTTCCATTTTCTCCATTGTCTCAATGAAGTTAACTGCTGCTGCCTTCATTGGTGCAAAAGCATCCCCCATTGAGGTTGAGCAGTCCAATACCAGCACTACCGCAATGCGCTTATCAATTTCCTCGGCTGTAGAAGCTTCCTCTACATCTTCATAGTACAAGACACCATCGAATGACACTTCTATTGCAAATTTATACTGCAATTCTTCGCCATCTTTTGTAAATTTCAAATTATTCAATGGAATATGTACTTTACCCGTTTCGGCATCCACCACACCTTTAGCAGGAGCATCAAAATAGGCATAATTATTTGATACCTTGCTGATTGTCAATGTATAACCAACAGCCGGATAACCTTCCATTTGAGCATAAATAGTATCGGTATAGCCTCCTTCGGCAGTAAATGTAAAACGAAAATACTTACAATCACCACCAACGTAGTAACCAGGATTGGTTTTAAGCAACACATTTTTTGCAGAAGCAAGCATAGATTTCGCTATTTCGTTGAAAGTGGATTGTAACTCATTTGCAGAAGTCACATTAAAATAACTACCCGATCCCATCACCACTTTTTTCATGTTAGTGCCAAAGCCAACATCATTACCAAAACCTAATGCATAAGAGTTCAAACCATCACGTTGTTGCAAATCATAGCGAGCAGTATCATATACATTACGTTGAGATACCATACGTCCTTCTTCGCCCCATTTCATATTTGAATAGTTATCGGTTCCGTCCGAGAAATTCAACATAAATATTTTATCAAAGGCAGGCAAGGTTTCTGCATCGAACATTTGATTACCTTTAGATACAGAATAAGCAAAAGAAGTAAAGTCTTTATCATTCGTTTGCTCGTTAATGAATGCCTTTACAGCTTCCACATCACTTGTAATAGGCATTTGGCGAACATTCTGATTAAAAGCTACTACACCCACATACAATTGTTTGGTGCCATCTACTTCGCCACCACCAATCACATCATCGCCAGTTTCTTCCCATACAAATTTGATACTATCTATCAAACTCACACTACGAGAATAAACAACTTGACCATCATAGACCAAATTCATCTTGCGAACCGCTTCGCTTTGAGCAAACATTGTCATTGATACCAACAACGACAACATTGAAAGTAAAATCTTTTTCATAAAATCAGTATTATTAATATTCATAATGTTTAATTCATAATCACTTTTCGTGCAATATAACCTGCATTGGTTTCTAAGAACAGCACAAATGCTCCTGAATGAGGCAACACTACGCTTGCTTCATTAACGGAAGATAGTTTTTCACTCGCCAGCATTTTGCCTGTCATATCTACTAAGTAAAGGGCAGTGATAACATTTTCACTCTCTATCGAAAGCGTATTACCCAATAATGAGATACGAAGGCTGTTCGCATCTACATCTTCAACACTTGTAGTGATTTTCTTTTCTCCAAAGGTGATATAATCTACATCGCTCAATGGTAGATTAAACGTTCCTTCAGAGGTAGTTAATACCAACACATCGCCCTCAAACGTAATGTGCTCAATACTTACTAACAAGGTAGATCGTACTTGTCCGCTTGTTTGGTGCACATTCATCGCTTCTGGTTGTTGTGCCGACACTCCCATCGACACACACAATAGCAACATAGCTAAATAAGTTGTGATTTTCTGCATAAGCATGTAATTTTAATTAGTTGTTTTATTTTTTTTTATTACATATAGACACACAAAAAGCGTAGACCTCGAGTTGCTTATTTACAAATCGAGGCCTTCGCATTGCCCACAGAGTCAAATAAACAACAGGAAACCTACGCTGATATGACAACACACTACACCCTTAAAAGAAGCGCAGTATGGATATAGTCATACCCATAGGCATTCATTGTTACTTTGATTTTGACTCTGTTTGAAAAGTTGCGAAGTTTTCGATTTGTCAAACGCAAAGCGCAATAAACGCTATTTAAATATGTCCGAAACCTACCCAAGAAAGACCCTTTGCGAAACGCTTTTCGCAGGACATATTTCCCTCCAGCGTAGGATTCGGTTGCAAAGGTAGTGAAAAATTTGCGGATGTGCAAATTTTGAGTGGAAAAAGTGACTGCGATAAATATTTGAACAAAAATACGGGGCTAATGGACAAAGAGAAAATAGAATTCTCGACTACAAGTCGAGGCAATAGAAGAATATTTATTTACTCGGCGAATTATCGCCGAGTACTAGACCAGTAACGGGTAGGCAAACAATACCCAAATACGATTCGGGGCTAATGGACAAAGAGAAAATAGAACACTCGACTACGAGTCGAGACAATAGAAGAATATTTATTTACTCGGCGGGAAATCGCCGAGAACTAGACAGGTGGCATAGTACGAGGAAAGTATTGGATGGTAATACAGTGGTAACGGAATGGTATCGAGGTGGTAACGAGAAAGAAAGCGGAAAAATGTATGAGAAGGAAGAGGAAGATAGGGCTGTCCTATAGTGAAAGTTGCTGAATAACCAAAGAATAACCTATAAATCACCAAAGAATCACTAAAGATTTATAAGGGAATTTATATGAAAAAACGAGGCCGTGTGACCTCGTTTTTTTGGGCTATAGACTATGGGTTATAGGCTATAGGTTATGGGCTATAGGATATTGGTTAGCCCAAGCGTTCCAACTCTACGGTGAAGTGGCGCATGAGAGGTGCCTCCTTGGTGATTGCCAAACCACGGGTGATGGTCTCACGGCGGTCATAGACGTTCTTGAGCGCAGCAGCGATGACCTTCATGTGGTTGTCGGTATAAACGCGGCGAGGGATACAGAGGCGTACCAAATCCAAGCCAGAGAAGCGGTTCTCGCGGGTCTCAGGGTCACGGTCAGCCAAGATATAACCAATCTCGCAAGCACGGATACCTGCCTCGAGGTAGAGTTCGCAAGTCAGCGTTTGCGCAGGGAACTCCTCAATTGGCACATGGGTCAAGACCTTATCTGCGTCCACGAAGATGGCGTGACCACCCGCAGGGCGTTGGTAAGGGATGCCGTACTCGTCGAGCAACTGAGCCAAGTATTCCACTTGGTGGATACGGGTATGAAGCATGTCGAACTGGGTGTTCTCCTCGAGTCCGACAGCCAATGCCGCCATGTCACGACCGTTCATACCACCATAGGTGATGAAGCCCTCGTAAGGGATACAGTAGCGTTTGCAGCCCTCGTACCAGTCCTCGCGGTTAGTAGCGATGAAGCCACCCATGTTGACGATACCGTCCTTTTTAGCGGACATGGTCATAGAGTCGGCATAAGAGAACATCTCGCGGGCGATCTCTTGGATGGACTTGTCGGCATAACCCTCCTCGCGGGTCTTGATGAAATAAGCATTCTCGGCAAAGCGCGCAGAGTCCATATTCACAGGTACGCCATAGCGGTGGCAGAGTTCGCATGTTTCGCGGATATTCTTCATCGATACAGGTTGTCCACCTACGGTGTTGTTGGTGACGGTGAGTACCATGAATGGGACATTGCCTGGGTTGTCCTTGAGGAGTTGCTCGAGGTGAACGAGGTCCACGTTACCCTTGAATGGGATCTCGAGTTGGGTGTCCTTCGCCTCCTTGATGGTCACGTCAATAGCGTGTGCACGGCGTGCCTCGATATGGCCCTTAGTGGTGTCGAAGTGGGCATTGCCAGGGATGATTTGACCCTCTTTCACGAGGTGAGAGAAGAGGACATTCTCCGCTGCACGACCTTGGTGGGTAGGGATGACATAATTGAAACCTGTGATGCGGGTGATGGTGTCTTTGAGTTCGAAGAAGGACTTACTACCCGAATAACTCTCGTCGCCGAGCATGAGTGCCGCCCATTGGCGGTCGGACATAGCGCCTGTACCTGAGTCGGTGAGGAGGTCGATGTACACTTGCTCGCTGCGGAGCATAAAGATGTTGTTTTTGGCTTCACGGAGCCATTGTTCGCGCTCTGCGCGTGTGGATTTGCGGATGGGTTCTACCATCTTGATTTTCCACGATTCTGCAAAAGGTAATTCCATGGTGTTAAAGATATGTTAAAAATGTTGGTTAAATTCGTTCAAGGTAAGCAAGTGGCATCCACCCGATGTTGTTTCCCACATGTACGCAGCACCAATCCCCAATGACCTCCGTAATCTCTACCTTGGTACCTTCATGCACGGTAAAGAGGTCGTTGCCTGAGCGGTCTGGCGAGGATTTGGCATTGACAATACCTTGGGTGATAATCGCCTCGGCACGTCGTGTGTCGCGTTGGTGTAGTGAACCAGCATTAGCACATGCAGCAATGGAGATAACGAGTGCGACTAGACTGGTGAAGAACGCCGTCTTACGAAGCCAGATAGTTTGGCTGAAGGCAAAGAGGAAGAATCCTACTAAAGCCAAGATAAACAGTGAGATAGATAGGGTGGTCCAAGTACGTTGACTGAGGGCGTTGCGTACGGCTTTGATCCAATTGGATAGGAAAAAAGATTGGGTATCCTCGATGTTATCAATAATGCGTGATTGTGCAAATTGGAGATTATGCTTGGCATCTTTGAATGAAGGTTTGATGCGCAATGCACGCTCGTATGCGAGTATGGCTTGAGCCAATTCGCCTTGTTTGAAATAGGCATTACCGAGGTTGTAGTAGACTACTGCGTAGTCGGATGGTAGATTGGCCATGCTAGTGGATGGAAGTTCCGCGAGGATTTGCTCGTATTGGACAGCTGCTTCGGCATAGTTGCCCTCTGCGTATTGAGCATTGGCATCGGCGAAGAGTGTGGTCAGAAGTATTAAAAGCAGTTTCATTGTTTCAAGGGGCAAAGTTTTTAGAGTTTACAGTTCTCTAATTGGTTGATAATCTTAGTAGTATCGTTGTAGATATCTTGCATCGCGTGGTCGGATGTAGGCGCATAACGTGCGAACTCAGCAGTGGAAAGAACTTGCATAACATCCTTGATAAGGGTCTCCGATACACCCTTTGCAGCAAGAATTTGTGCGATATTCTCTTTGTTGAGTTGGGCAGTAGGGATGGATAGACGGTCGCTGAGATATGTCCATGCAGCCCGTTCGATTTCCTCGAAGAAAGCGGTTTTGTTATCTGCCTTGAGCAGTTGGGATGCCGTTTTGAGACGTCGTTGAGCAACCTTGTTAGCTTTCTTGTAGCGTACACGGGTAATGTCGGCATTTTCTTTGATTTTCTTTCGGAAGATAATGAAAAGCATTGCCGCCAGAAACGATGGAATGAGATAGCATAACCAGAAAGTAAGGGTACCGAATGTGAATTTTGAATTGTGAATTTTGAGTTCTGGTAACTCGTTGGCATATATATAGCGGATGTCGGAGCCAAGTTGCTGAATATTTTCCTTTTGTACGAAATTATTGACTACTGCGGCATTGGCCTCGTCGTTGGCAGAACGTGCGATATTGAGGGTATATTCAGGTGTTGTAAGCGTCTTGTAGGAGTCGTCTTGAGTGTCGTAGTAAGAGAATCGAATAGGAGGAATGGTGTATGTGCCTCCTGCACGTGGGATAGCGAGGTATTCAATGGTTTTGGTGCCACTGACTCCCGATGTGCTGTTGCGGAAGTTGTTGGTAACCTTAGGGTCGTAAACTTCGAATCCTTCTGGCCAATCTACCGCAGGAGTCTTGAGCAATTTCATATTACCTGCACCTTGGATGGTGAGGGTAAGGGTCACTGCTTCGTTGGCTTGCAAATCGGTGCTAGAGATGGCACTGGAGATGTTGAATTGTCCTACACCCCCGCTGAAGCCGGTGGGTTTACCAGTGGGCAAGGCTGATACGTGGATAGTGACACTGGGTGATGTAAGTGCTTTGGTAGCAGTGGTATAACTATTGAAGAAGTCATCGAATATGCTGCGTACTTGTGCGCGATTTTGTACACGCAGCAATGCCTCAAATTGTGCAGGATCGATGGTGATATCTCCGCTGCGTTGAGGGAATAGCAAGGTGCGGTAGAGCACAGCTGTTTGGTAGTTGCGTCCGTTGTAGTGCTCCAACTCAGTCTGTATCTCTCCGATCTCGAGTTCTTGCTTGAGAAATCCTTTAAACTCTGGTAAACGAGTGTTATTGGTGAGTTGCGCTACATCCACGCCCGCAAAATACAGTTTGTAGGAGAGTAGTATAGCCTCTTGTTCGTGTACCTTAGTCTTGCTGACGAGGGTACGCATGAAGATGTTCGAAGATAGATCGCTGGCGCTGTTAGAAGTTTGACCGCTGGCGCTGTTAGATGCGTTTTGACTCGCTGCGCTCGCGTTGGCTGGTTGGTCGGGTGGGAGTACGGTGATACGCACGCCATTGGAGGTGTGTTGCTCGCCATCCACCTTGATTGTAGCAGGTGGAATGGTGAAGGTGCCCTCTTGGCTTGCTATGAGCGTATAGGTATATGTGAGGGTGAACGACGATGTGCGTTTGCCGTTTACGAAGGAGGTAGATGATGATTGCGAGGTATAAGGTCCTGCTATGTAATCAAAATCTGTAAACTCGGGTGCGCGCAAGTCTTTGGCACGCTGGTTCACCGAATAGGTGAGTTGGAAGGGCTTACCGACAATCACTTGAGCAGGTGCAGAGGCTTTGAACTCTACATCTTGTGCCAAGGCGGTCAGCGCCATAGTGCAAATAAATAATATAGAAAGTATCTTTTTCATAATCTTACCATTCTTTCTCTATGCGACGTTTTTTGCCTTGTTGGCGTTGTAGTTTCTCTTGTGTCTCTTGTTCGTCTTGTTCGAGGGCTTGCAGGATTTGTTCAGCAGTCTCTTTATCCATCTGATCCTCGTTTTGCTGTTGTTGCTCTTGTTGCTGTTGCTGTTGTTGTTGCTGTTGTTGTGTGGAGTCGTTTTGCTGCTGTTGCTGTTGATTTTGGTCTTGGTTTTGTTGCTGTTGTTGCTGTTGTTGTTGGAGTTGCTGCATGGCTTTTACGAGATTGTAGCGTGTGTCATTGTCTTTGGGATTACGACGCAGCGATTCTTGGTATACAGCTACGGCTTTATCGTATTGTTGTTGTGCATATAAGGCGTTACCCATATTGTGGTATGTGTCAGCCAATCGGCTGTCGATGAGCTCTTTGCGCGTTTTGTCGTCGGATTTGAGCAGTTGCTCAGCCCTGGCGTATTGCTCTAAGGCCTCTGGAAACTTCTCTTGACGGAAAAGTGCATCTCCTAGGTTGTAGTGTGCCTCGAATGATTGGTCATTCTTATCTAACGCCCGGCGGTAGTTGACTTCTGCTTCGGTGTAGTTGGAGTCATTGTACTGCTTGTTGCCACGACGCACATCTGGGCTTTCTTGCTGCGCAAAAAGCAGCAAGAAAGAAGTGAGAAATATGATTGTACTTACTATTCGTTTCATATTGTATATAGTTTATCGGTTTTCGGATTTTTCTTTGAACAAGTCCATGCGTGTGAGGCGGTGGTTCTTGCGTGATAGAATGAAGAACTCTATGGCGAGAAGCAGCAGCGCAATCAGTATGAAGGATTGGTATTGCTCGTTGTAGTCAGCATAGACGGTGGTCTCGAGGTCGGTAGTAGCGATACGATCTAACTCTTGTTGTAGGGCACGCATAGCCGTGTTGGTGTTGTCGCAACGTACATAAGCACCGCTACCTGCTTGTGCAATTTGCTGACACATCTCTTCGTTGAGGCGGCTAACAACGACTTGTCCGCTGCGGTCTTTGAAATAGTCGTTGGTGCCTGGCTTAGGTATGGGTGCTCCCTCTGGTTTACCAATGCCAATAACGAAAACTTGAATGCCCAACTCTTGTGCCTTTTTAGCTGCAGCAATAGCATCATCCTCGTGGTTCTCACCATCGGTGATGAGGATGATGGCACGTCCAGCTTCGCTTTCTTGTGATCCAAAGGATGTGATGGCTGTTTGCAGGGCAGTGCCGATAGCTGTACCTTGTGTCTGGATGAGGTTAGGGGTGATGGTGTTGAGAAACATCTTGGCTGACACGTAGTCGCACGTGATAGGGAGCTGCGTGAAAGCTTCGCCAGCGAAAACCACCAATCCTACCTTGTCGTCCACCATGTTATCAATCATCTTGCTAAGCATTTGCTTGGCGCGGTCCAGGCGGTTGGGAGCCACATCTTCGGCAAGCATGGAGTTGGAGATATCCAATGCTACCATCACTTCGATGCCTTGTCGCTTGATGGTCTTCTCTTGTTGCCCAAATTGTGGACGTGCAGCAGCGATGATGAGCAGCACTACCGCCACAATCATCAGACTGAACTTCCATATTGGTCTGCTCTTCGAAGCATCTGGCATGAGCTGAACCATTAGTTCGGGATCGCCAAACTCCGCTAGTTGGCGGTTCTTGCGTTTGCTGTAGATGATGTATGCAATCACGAATACGGGTATTGTGACTAGCCACCAAAGCATTTCTATGTTTGCAAATCTAAACATCGTGGGAATTATGAATTAAGAATTAGGAATTTCGAATTATTCAGCGATGGTGCGAAGGACTAGGAATCGGAGCAGCACTTCTAGTAGTAGGCAGAGCAGAGCAGCCGTGAGGAATGGCATAAAATGCTCGGTGCGCTTGGAGTACTCGCGAACGCGAATTTTAGTCTTTTCCAGTTGGTCAATTTGTTGGTAGATCATGCGCAGACTATTATTATCGGTCGCTCTGAAGTACTCACCGCCAGTGAGTTGAGCAATATTGCGAAGGGTGGTCTCGTCAAACTCCGAACTCATCGTGCCATATTGCACTCCATAGGGTGTATGCATAGGTACGCGCACTTGGTCGCTATAACTGCCTACGCCTATCGCGTACACGCGTATGTTAAAGGTTTTAGCAATTTCGGCAGCTGTTTGAGGGTCAATATCGCCGCGGTTGTTGCTACCGTCGGTGAGCAGAATCACCACCTTGGACTTCGTTTCCGAATCTTTCATGCGGTTCACCGCGTTCGCCAGACCCAAACCGATGGCAGTACCATCTTCAATCATGCCGAACTTGACCGATTGGAAGAGATTGACTAGTACTGCATGGTCGGTAGTTAAGGGACATTGTGTGAAACTTTCTCCTGCGAATACTACCAAACCAATTTGGTCATTAGGGCGTGAGAGTACAAACTCAGTAGCTACTGCTTTGGCTGCTTCCAAACGATTGGGCTTGAGGTCCTCGCCCAACATGGTACCGGAAATGTCTAATGCCATCATAATGTCAATGCCCTCAGTGGATTCTGATTGCCAACGGTTGCTCAGCTGTGGACGAGCCAACGCTAATGCGAGTAGGGTGATAGTTGCTACGCGCAATACAAAAGGCACATGAATCAACCATATACGCAGGCTCTTGGGTTGGTGTGATAAACTCTCGGTGGAAGATAGTTGCACGGCCGCTCGGGTGGTGCGTAGTTTCCATATGTACCATCCTACTACTGGAATCAGCAGCAAGAGCAGAAATAAATATCCAGGGTTAGCAAATGTCATAATTTAATTTTGAATTAAGAATTATGAATTTTGAGGTTCTTCATCGACAGGGGTGGTCTCTTTGACAAAGGTATATGCACTACGCAAACTCAGTTCGTTTTCGTCGGGTGTGGTAGTCCACTTGGCGAACTTGACCAAATCCGCTAATGTGAGCATCTTGCGCAGCTGTTCGTAGAGGTCTTTTTTGTCGCTCAGGATTGGACGCATGGCACGCAGTGTCTCATCGGAAGTTTGTTCGGCACTGCTCACCTCAAATCGGCGGGCGATATATTCGCGTACCACATCGGTGAGTTGTGTGTGGTATTCTTTGACTTGGCCCGATTGCCAAATCTTCTGCTCGCGGATGGCGTCCAGCTTCTCCAATGCCACCTCCTCTGCGGGACGCAATGGCTCGACTGCTACAGCATCCTCATTACGTTTGCCTATACGACTTTGCAGGTAGGTGATGAGGTAGTATCCGCCTACGCCCACGCCTGCTACAGCCAATGCGAGCAGTACCCATCTCAGGAATCCCCACCACCAGATAGGTGCGCGGTAAATACCCTTGATATCGGTGATGGCTAGGTCGGCAGAGTCCATCTCAAATGGCTGTACCACATTGAGCATCAGCGATTCGCTCCAGAAGGTATCATTGCCACAGACGAAAGGCAGTGGTTCGATGTAGAAGAGCGAGTCCTCAAATGAGGTGAGCGTCAGGTATTGGTTGTACTGCACACGTCCGTCATTGAGGGTGGTTGTATCTACAATGGTGCGGTCCACAATCTCAATGCCAGAGATGAGTTGTTCACCGAGCACAGGCATCTGCACCTGCTGACCTACCTCACCGGTAGCGCACAGATGTAAGTCGGTTTGATCACCTATAAAGAGGGTGGTGCTATCTATTGCGGCACTAACCACTAGTGCCAAAATCGTTGTTAGCATTTGAATAAGTGCATTAAAGCTTTCACATAATCTTCATCCGTGCGCACGCTAACATAGTCAACGCCTGTGCGAGTGAAGAGTTGTTGTATCTGGTTTTGATTATCGCACCATGCTTGTGCGTAGTTGTTTCTCACTGAGTTGATGGCAGTATCCACCCATAGATCGTGGCCCGTCTCGGCATCGTGGAACTTCACGAGTCCGATGTTGGGTAACTCAGCTTCGCGGCGGTCGTATATCTGTATGGCATTCAACTCGTGTCGGTTAGCGGCAATCATCAGTGGTTGGTAGATATTGCCTGCGCCGATAAAGTCAGAGATGAGGAAGGCCGTGCAATGACGTTTTTGTGCGTTAGCAAAGTATTGCAATGCTTGTGCGATATCGGTGCCTGCTGAAGAGGGTTCAAAACTCAATAACTCTCGGATGATATGTAGTACGTGGGTCTTACCTTTCTTAGCCGGGATAAACTTCTCGATCTTGTCGGAGAAGAATATTACTCCCACCTTATCGTTATTGGCAATGGTTGAGAATGCTAAGGTAGCAGCTACCTCTGCCATCATGTCGCGCTTCATTTGATTGAGCGTACCAAAATGGCGGCTGCCCGACACATCCACTAGCAGCATTACAGTCAACTCACGCTCCTCTTCAAATACCTTGATGTAGGGTTTGTTGAGGCGAGCGGTCACGTTCCAATCAATGGAGCGGACGTCGTCGCCTGGCTGATACTCACGCACTTCGGAGAACGCCATACCGCGTCCCTTGAACTGCGAGTGGTACTCGCCCGCGAAGATATTTCGGCTCAGTTTACGCGCCTTGATCTCTATCTTCCGTACTCGTTTTAATAGTTCTTCAGAGGTCATTGTTCTTAAACACTAAACACTAAACTCTAAACTAATCAAGGTACTTGCACAGCATTTAGAACTTCGGTGATCACATCTTCAGTAGTGATATTGTTGGCTTCTGCTTCGTAAGTCAAACCGATACGATGGCGCAGTACGTCGTAGCAAACAGCTCGTACATCCTCAGGAATCACATATCCGCGGCGGTGGATAAACGCATATGCACGAGCAGCCAACGCCAAATTGATACTAGCACGTGGTGAACCTCCAAACGCAATCATAGATTTCATATTCTCTAATCCATAAGCCTCTGGTTGGCGAGTTGCAAATACGATATCTACAATATACTTTTCGATTTTCTCATCGATGTACACCTCACGCACGATTTGGCGGGCTTTGAGAATGTCCGATGTTTCGAGGATCGGATTGACCTTCACCTTTTTGCCTGTGATATTTTGGCGTATGATTTGCATCTCTTCCTCTTTCTTTGGATAACCAATCACCACTTTGAGCATGAAACGGTCAGTTTGTGCTTCTGGTAATGGGTATGTACCTTCTTGCTCGATAGGGTTTTGTGTCGCAAGTACGAGGAATGGTTCTTCCAGTTTGTAAGTTTGTTCTCCGATGGTGATTTGACGTTCTTGCATTGCTTCGAGCAAAGCAGATTGCACTTTGGCAGGAGCGCGGTTTATCTCATCTGCCAACACGAAATTAGCAAAGATAGGACCTTGCTTTACCTTGAACTCTTCTGTCTTTTGCGAATAGATTTGTGTACCCAATACGTCGGCAGGCAATAAGTCAGGAGTAAATTGGATACGACTGAAATCTGCTTTTACGAGTTTTGCCAAAGTGTTGATAGCAAGTGTTTTTGCCAAACCAGGTACACCTTCGAGCAGAATATGTCCGTCTGCTAACAAACCAATCAACAGACTCTCTATGAGGTGCTTTTGGCCTACAATCACTTGGTTCATGCCCATGGTTAGAGCATCTACAAACGAACTCTCACGCTCGATGCGCTCTTGCAGTTCGCGAATATCTACAGTAGTTTGCATATGATAAATATTTATAATGAACTATTTCCACGGTAAAAAACACACTTCGAGTGCGTCCGTGTAAATATGTACAAAAACCGTGCCAAACCAAAGAAAGCGTCAGGATTCTACCCTGACGCTTTCTTTGTGCAATGCTGCCATTACTTCGTTGATAACTGTTTCGCTTAGTCCTAATTGTTTGCCTTGTGCAAGGCATTGATCGAGGACCTGCTTATAGCGTTCAGTTTGGAGCACTTGTTGACCACACTCACGTTTCCACTTGCCAATTTTGCGAGCTACGTCCACCCGCTTACTGATTAGCGTCCACAACTGCTCATCCAGTTGATCAATCTCTGCGCGAAATGATGCTAAGTCTTTCATATTAAAAGTTTAAAGGCATGGGTATGTAGTAAAGCCGCCATTTGTGCCTTTCGCCTCTAATCTTTACCCTTTCAATTGCGCAATAGCCTCTTTTATAGTAGCAATACGACTTTCGGCATCTGCTTTTTTCTTGCGCTCTAGTTCTACCACTTCTGGTTTAGCGTTTTGCACAAAGCGCTCGTTGTTGAGCTTGCCCATCACTCCACGTAGGAAACCCTCTTGGTGAGCCAACTCAGCCTCGAGTTTCTTTAATTCTTCGTCCACATTGATAAACTTCTCCAATGGCACGCTATACTCGGTAGTACCGATGATGAAGGATGCGCTACCTGCGCTCTTCTCTGCACCTACTGCCAACTCTACATTCGCCAATTTCACTACCACAGCTGGCAATGCCTCTGGGCAAACAAGGGTCAACACCTCCTTAGGAGAGATATTCTTCTGTGCACGGATATTGCGGATAGCAGAGATGATGTCGAAGCATTGTGTAGCATTGTTCAGCAATTGTTCAACATTGTTCAATGATTGTTCAGCATTGAGCGGAGAAACCATCAAACTTTCGCCCTCTTGGCGCTCCTCGATAGCTTGCCATAACTCCTCGGTGATGAATGGCATGAATGGGTGGAGGAGTTTGAGCATGGTATCCATGAATTGGATAGTCTTCGCGTAGGTTTCCTTATCAATTGGTTGACCGTATGCAGGTTTGATGATTTCAAGGTACCAACCGGAGAAGACATCGCAGAAGAGCTTGTAGATAGCCATCAATGCTTCGCTGAGACGGTATTTGCTGAACAAGTCAGCCACTTCTGCTTGTGCTTTAGCGAGTACTGCCTCGAACCACTCTACGCCCCATTGATTGGTCTCTGGCATAGCTATGTCGGCAACTTCCCAACCCTTAATTAATCGGAAGCAGTTCCAAATCTTGTTGCAGAAGTTACGTCCTTGCTCGCAGAGACTGTCATCAAACAAGATATCATTGCCCGCAGGAGCGCAAAGCATCATACCCATACGTACGCCGTCTGCACCAAAACGCTCAATCAAATCCAATGGATCAGGGCTGTTACCCAATGACTTAGACATCTTGCGACCCAATTTATCACGCACGATACCTGTGAAATATACATGCTTAAATGGCATCTTGCCGATATACTCATAGCCCGCCATAATCATACGTGCTACCCAGAAGAAGATGATATCTGGGCCAGTCACGAGGTCAGCAGTTGGATAGTAATAGTTGATCTCCTCGTTGCCTGGATGCTCGATACCATCAAAGAGGCTGATTGGCCAGAGCCATGATGAGAACCATGTATCGAGTGCACCTTCGTCTTGTACCAACGCCTCTACGCTCAAGCCCGATTTCTCGGCCGCCGCCTCGATGTTTGGTGCTACAATGATCTTATCCTCTGGATAGTTCTCTGCGCCTGTCTCTTCGAGCAATGCTTTCTCGTAGTACGCAGGAATACGATGTCCCCACCAGAGTTGACGTGAGATACACCAGTCTTTGATATTTTCCAGCCAGTTGCGGTAGGTGTTTTTGTATTTCGTTGGATAGAATACGATATCGTCGTTCATTACTGGTGGCAACGCGATGTCAGCAAAGTGTTGCATGCGGATGAACCATTGCAAGCTCAAACGTGGCTCGATAGGCACATTCGTACGCTCGGAGTAACCCACCTTGTTGGTGTAGTCTTCCACTTTCTCCACCAATCCCTCGGCTTGTAGATCCACTACGATTTGCTTGCGGCAGTCGAAGCGATCCATGCCTTGGTAGGTAGCTACATTTGGATAGATATCTGCCTCCAATCCCTCAACGTTCACGTGCGCGTCTGCGGTGAATATATCATAGGTGGTGAGGTCGTATTTTTGTCCCAATGCGTAGTCGTTCACATCGTGCGCAGGAGTTACCTTCAAGCAACCTGTACCGAACTCAATCTCCACGTAGCGGTCCTCGATTACTGGAATCACGCGACCTACCTTAGGCACAATCACGTGCTTGCCTTTCAGCCATTGGTTCTTAGGGTCTTTAGGGTTGATACACATCGCCACATCACCCATAATGGTCTCAGGACGGGTGGTAGCTACTACTGCGTAATAACCTTTTTCATCTTGGTGCACCACGTTACCTTCTATATTCGCCTCTTCGCCTACAGGCTCCACCACATAATACTTCATATAGTAGAGCTTGGAGTGCTCCTCTTGGTAGATCACCTCCTCGTCGCTCAATGCTGTTTGACGCTCTGGATCCCAGTTCACCATACGCAAGCCGCGGTAGATCAATCCTTTGTTGTATAGGTCGCAGAATACATCAATCACCGCTTTAGAGCGTGTCTCGTCCATGGTGAAGGCGGTACGATCCCAGTCGCAAGAGCAGCCGAGTGTGCGCAATTGCTTGAGGATGATACCTCCGTGCTCCTCGGTCCAAGCCCAAGCGTGCTTGAGGAACTCCTCACGGGTGAGGTCGCTCTTGTTGATGCCTTGTTCTTTGAGGCGTTTGATGACTTTAGCTTCGGTAGCGATACTAGCGTGGTCAGTACCTGGTGCCCAACAAGCGTTCTTGCCTTCGAGGCGTGCACGACGAACAAGAATATCTTGGATGGTATTGTTGAGTACGTGACCCATGTGCAGCACACCTGTCACGTTTGGTGGAGGGATTACTACGGTGTATGCCTCACGATGGTCTGGGGTACTGTGGAATAGTTTCTTGTCTTGCCAGTATTGATACCACTTGGCTTCAATCGCGGTTGGATTGTATTTTGCGTCCATATATTTTGTATGAGTTAAAAATGTTTCAGGGTTTGATACCAAAAAATCGTGCAAAGGTACAAAAAAATACGTATAATTGCAAACAAAATTACGGAAAAGTTGTTTTCAATGCGATTTTGGCTTGTTTGAGAACAACCCAAACATTATGTGGTAGATGTTATTTTATCTTTTGAAACCATCGAGAGTTGGTCCACCAAAGCCATAGGCAAAACAGCATGCCGTAGAAAAGATACTTGAATAAGTATTCGTGTAAGAATACAAACCATTCGGGATGGTTTTCTAATGCAATGGCAATCAGTGTGATACGCAATATATTGAATAAATATGCACACACCAATCCAAACGGAATAAACCATAATTTATGTTTCCAATCACCTCGTGCAATCAACATAATCACAATCCAAATAAATGATTGCTTTAGTCCCGTGCAACTCCACACGATGCGTGTGCCAGTACCCGTGTCGAAATGTATGAGGTTGGGTTCGATGAAATGTACTTGTTCGTTGATCAGTGATATGATCCAATACACTATACTGCTGATATGATGCGCCATCCAATCAAATGGACGTGTGATATCCAACCCAAACCATGTGACTTGTATTCCTCCTTCGTCACCCAGTACGGTGAATTTCCAGAAGTAGTTTGCTATGAGCAATGCTACCACAAACAAAATGATGTCTGTATATGGTTTGAGTATGTCAAATCTTAGTTTTTGCATATGGTACTGCGTCCATTGGACAAAATTCGCCATCCATATATTTGAAGTATCCCGCCTGACAAACCATCGCTGCGTTATCGGTGGTATAGGAGAAAGGAGGAATGTGCACCATCCAACGATGACGACGCCCCAGTTCCAACAACGCATCGCGCAATCCGCTGTTGGCACTCACACCACCCGCTACTGCTATCTCATTGACTTTCAAGTCTTTCGCTGCACGTTTGAGTTTATTGACAAGGATGTCAATAATCGTCTTTTGCAACGATGCACATAGGTCAGCTTTATTCTCTTCGATGAAATTAGGATGCTCTTTCAAGTGATCACGCAGGAAATACAAGAACGATGTCTTGAGTCCAGAGAACGAATAGTTGTATCCAGGGATATTGGGTTTTGCAAATTCAAACGCCTCTGCGTTGCCTTCTTTCGCCAATCGATCAATCCACGGACCACCAGGGTAGGGTAGTCCCATAATTTTAGCGCACTTGTCAAATGCTTCGCCCGCAGCATCGTCAATGGTTTGACCGATGATCTCCATCTCGCGATGCGATTTTACCAACACAATCTGACTATTGCCACCACTGACCAACAAGCATAGGAATGGGAACTGCGGTTGAGGGGGCGTTCTTCCCTCCAACGGCGTGATGAAATGTGCGAGAATATGTGCCTGCAAGTGATTCACTTCCACCAGCGGAATATTGAGCGACAAGGCTAGTCCCTTGGCAAAGCTCACTCCCACTAGCAAACTGCCTAATAACCCAGGACCACGCGTGAAGGCAATGGCTGATAAATCTTTATTCTCCACACCTGCACGCTTCAGTGCTGCATCCACCACGGGTACGATGTTCAATTGGTGGGCACGACTTGCCAATTCGGGAACTACCCCACCAAACTCCTCGTGTACACCTTGCGAAGCAGTGACATTGCTCAGCAATATGCCATTGCGGATGACTGCTGCAGAGGTGTCGTCGCAGCTAGATTCTATAGCGAGAATAACAATATCCTTCATATCCTTAATAACTCTCCTCTTGGTTGGGGAAACTGCTGTCTTTCACTGCTGCGATATAGTTGCTCACCGCAGTCTTTACGCCTTCGCCCAATTGCGCAAACTGGCGCAAGAACTTAGGCTTGAAGCCCTCATTTAAACCCAACATATCGTGTAATACCAGCACTTGCCCATCGGTTACGTTGCCCGCTCCAATGCCAATTGTTGGGCAGCTCACTGCCTCTGTTACACGCTTGGCTAACTCCGCAGGAATCTTCTCCAATACAATCGCAAAACAGCCCGCTTCGTCCAGCAACTTGGCATCTTGGAGCAACTTCTTTGCTTCTGCTTCGCCTTTTCCACGCAAGCCATATCCGCCTAACTGATTCACACTCTGTGGTGTCAATCCCAAATGTCCCATGACAGGCACACCTGCTTGTACCATATGGCGGATAGCAGGCAATATCTCCTCGCCACCTTCCAACTTTACAGCATCAGCACCCGACTCCTTCATCATCTTAAGCGCATTGGTAACAGCCTGCTCTTCACTGACTTGATAACTACCAAATGGCATGTCAATCACCACCAAAGCATGCTCCGCAGCGCGTACCACACCCTTGGTGAGGAAGATCATCTCATCCACGGTGATAGGCAATGTGTAGCGGTTACCACATACGATATTCGACGCACTATCGCCCACAAGAATCATCTCGATTCCAGCCTCGTCTAGCAAACGAGTGAGGGTGAAATCATAACTAGTGAGCATGGCTATCTTCTCGCCATCTTGCTTCATCTTTCTGAGGCGCGTGGTCGTCATACGACTGTTTTGAACATGTACTGACATATGAATTTACGATTTGACTATTTACATTTTACGATTTGGCTTGCAAAATTACTGCTTTTTTTGCATATATCCAAAAAAATGTGTACTTTTGCGCCCTGAATGCGAAAGAATACCTATATATTCCTGGGTTTAACCCTCTTGCTGCTAGTTTTGGCGTTGCTAGATATCTGCAGTGGTTCGGTGTGGATTTCCCCTCTACGCCTCGGTACTATAGCTAATAGCCAATCCCCATTAGCCAACATTCTTCTACATCTCCGATTACCTAAGATGATCACAGCGATTTTAGCAGGTGCTTCACTCTCGGTAGCGGGATTGATGATGCAAACCCTCTTCCGCAATCCACTGGCAGGTCCTTATATATTAGGCGTTTCTTCGGGTGCAAGTCTTGGCGTAGCATTAGTGACGATGTGCGGTGTAGCATTGGGAAGTAATGGTTTGATTAGCGGTGCTGCGATTGTGGGCAGTGTGTTGGTAATGCTGCTGGTGATGCTGATAGCCAAGCGTATACGAAGCAATGTCACGCTACTTATCGTGGGTATGATGGTGGGTAATATCGCAGGTGCATTGGTAAATATGATACAGAATTTCGCCAATCCTGATTCGCTCAAATTATTTATAGTATGGACATTAGGTAGCCTTAATGGAGTAGGTTGGAACGAACTTCCTACTCTGGCTATAGGTGTTCTCATCGCATTGGTATTGGTGCTGATACTTATCAAACCGCTCAATGGTTTGTTGCTAGGAGAGGATTATGCTCGTGGTTTAGGAATAAATGTGGAACGTACACGTTGGATGATGGTCGTGGCATCGTGTCTGTTGGCAGGTAGCGTGACAGCATTTTGCGGACCTATAGCATTTGTTGGGGTTGCAGTACCCCATATCGCCCGTGGCATATTTGCTACTAGCAATCACCGATTAACTGTTCCTGCTTCGGTATTGATCGGTGCTAATATATTGTTAGTATGCGACATACTTTGCAATATTGGCACCTACTCGTTGCCTATTTCCACCGTTAGTGCCTTGTTTGGTGCTCCGATTATCCTATGGATTATCTTGAAAAAGAAATAATTCTCTATAAGAACAAGCGTGCCTTTTAGCACGCTTGTTCTATCAATTCTTAAATTGCAATTCGCCATTGCGGAGCTCGACAATCACAGGCTGTTGGTGATTCACCTTGCCAGCAATGATGGCTTTACTCAGCTCGTTGAGCACCAAACGTTGCAACGCCCGCTTCACAGGGCGAGCACCGAACTGCGGATCATAGCCCTCATGAGCGATATAGTCGATGGCATCGTCCGTAATGCGCAAATCCACGCCGCTCTGCAAGAGCATCTTATGTACCCCCTCAATCTGCAATCCAACAATATCGCGAATTTGACTCTCATTGAGCGGAGTGAACATAATCGTCTCATCAATACGGTTCAAAAACTCTGGGCGAATCGTTTGCTTAAGCAATTCCATCACCTGTTGGCTAGTCTTTTCATGGTCAATGCCCTGCTCCTCATTCTCGCGGATGAGTTGGCTACCTAAGTTCGAAGTGAAGATAATCAGCGTGTTCTTGAAATTCACCGTGCGACCTTTGTTGTCGGTCAGACGGCCATCATCCAATACCTGCAACAGTACATTAAATACGTCAGGGTGCGCCTTCTCAATCTCATCAAATAGCACCACGCTATAAGGTTTACGGCGGATGGCTTCGGTCAGCTGACCACCCTCGTCGTAGCCCACATAGCCCGGAGGTGCACCTATCAATCGGGTGGCTGCGAACTTCTCCTGATACTCCGACATATCAATGCGGGTCATCATATTCTCGTCGTCAAACAAATACTCCGCCAATGCTTTTGCCAACTCGGTTTTGCCCACCCCCGTTGTACCTAAGAAGATGAACGAACCAATAGGACGTTTAGGATCTTGCAAACCCGCACGAGAGCGGCGAATGGCATCGCTAACAGCTTGTATTGCTTCATCTTGTCCCACAACACGTTTGTGCAACTCCTCCTCCAAATGCAAGAGTTTGTCTCGCTCGGATTGCATCATTTTGGTCACAGGGATACCTGTCCAACGAGCCACAATCTCGGCGATATCATCCTCGTCCACTTCCTCCTTGATGAGACTCTCACCTTGCATCGCATGCAGCGCATCTTGTGCCGCTTTGATATTCGCCTCGGCTTGTTGAAGACGGCCATAGCGAATCTCTGCCACCTTACCGTAGTTGCCTTCTCGCTCAGCGACCTCTGCCTCATGTTTCATTTGCTCAATATGGGCTTTCTCATTTTGAATCGTCGCCACATAGCCTTTCTCTTGCTCCCAACGCGCGTTCATCTCTTTCGCCTCTGCTTGTAGTTGGCTTAGCTGCTCCTCAATAGTAGCGAGCTTGGCTTTGTCATGCTCTTTCTTGATCGCCTCGCGCTCAATCTGCAGTTGCATGATCTGGCGGTTGAGGTTGTCGAGTTCTTCGGGCTTAGAGTCCACCTCCAAACGCAGTTTGGCTGCTGCCTCATCGACAAGGTCAATGGCTTTATCGGGTAGGAATCGGTCGGTGATATAGCGAGTTGAGAGTGTCACCGCAGCAATCAGCGCATCGTCTTTGATACGCACCTTATGGTGAGTTTCGTAGCGCTCTTTCAATCCACGCAAGATAGAGATGGTAGCCGCCTCATCGGGTTCGTCCACCATCACCATTTGGAAACGGCGTTCGAGGGCTTTGTCTGTCTCGAAGTACTTTTGATACTCGTCGAGGGTGGTAGCACCCACGGCACGCAATTCCCCTCGTGCGAGGGCAGGTTTGAGGATATTAGCGGCATCCATGGCGCCACTGCTCTTGCCCGCGCCCACGAGCGTGTGTATCTCATCTATAAAAAGGATAATCTCGCCTGCGGCGTTGGTCACCTCGGTAATGACACCCTTGAGGCGTTCCTCAAACTCACCTTGATACTTAGCGCCTGCTATCAGCGCACCCATATCGAGGGAGTAGATTTGTTTGCGTTTGAGGTTCTCAGGCACATCGCCACGAATGATACGATGCGCCAATCCCTCCACAATAGCGGTCTTACCCACACCAGGCTCACCAATGAGGATAGGGTTGTTCTTTGTACGACGTGAGAGGATTTGTAGCACGCGACGAATCTCGTCGTCACGGCCAATCACAGGATCCAGTTTGCCCTGTTGGGCACGTTCGCAGAGGTTAATAGCGAACTTCTGTAGGTTTTCGGTTTTGTTGTTCGTTGTATTCATAGTTGTTGTTCTGAATGTTAAGGATATTAAGCTATTCAAAGACTTTAATGTCGTTAATAGAAACCATACAAAACCCGTACCAAAGCCCATTTTATACACGAACCGCCTGCCAATTTGGCAGACGGCTAGTGTGAGTATCTTTATATAATCCTATAATGGATAGCTGCTTAGTGACTCACTTGCATGATGTTGGCGAAGACACCTGCGGCGGTCACACCAGCACCAGCGCCATAGCCGCGAATCATCATCGGATAGTCGTGGTAGCGTTCGGTAGTGATAAGAATGATATTGTTGGAGCCCTCCAATGGATAGAATGGGTGATTAGCATCCACTGTCTCGAGACTGACACGCGTCTTGCCTTCTTCCATAGTAGCTACGAAACGCCAACGTAGACCTTTCTTCTCCAACTCTTGGCGGCGTGCTTCGAAGTCGCCATCCAACTCAGGAAGGCGTTTCCAGAAGTCCTCTACTGAGCCTTGGAAATAGGTTTCTGGCACAAAGAGATGTTTCTCTACGTCCTCTTGCTCCACAGGGTAGCCTGCCTCGCGCGTTAAGATAACCAGTTTGCGAATCACATCTTTGCCGCTGAGGTCGATGCGTGGGTCAGGTTCGCTATAGCCTTGTTCTTTGGCACGACGGATCGTCTCGGAGAATGGTATATCGGCAGCTATCTCATTGAAAATGAAATTGAGCGTACCACTGAGTACGGCTTCAATGCGCAGAATCTTATCGCCCGAATTGCGTAGATCGTTGATGGTGCCAATGATAGGCAAACCTGCACCCACATTGGTTTCGAAGAGGAACTTCACACCACGGTCAAGAGCTGTTTGCTTAAGGCGGAGGTAGTGGCTATATTCGGACGAAGCAGCAATCTTATTGGCAGTCACTACGGAAATATTATTTTCCAATAGACTGAGGTAAATACCTGCTACATCTGCGCTTGCAGTACAATCGACAAAGACGCTGTTGTAGAGATTCGCCATTTGCAAAGCTGCTTGCTTAATACTGAAGCTGCCTGTGGTTTTCTCTACCGATTTGAGTTGTTCGCGGTAATTGGCAAGATCCAGACCATCGGCATTGAAGATGGCTGTACGGCTATTGGCAATACCTACGACATTGAGTTGCAGGTGTTGCTCGTGGAGTAGCATGTGCTGTTGCTGCTGGATTTGTTCGAGCAGTTGTGCTCCTACAGTGCCGACACCACATACAAAGATATTCAGCACTTTGTTTTCGCTGAGGAAGAACGAGTCGTGCAGCACATTCATCGTCTTGCTGAGTTGTTGCTGAGGAACAACGAACGAGATATTGGTTTCCTTGGCACCTTGCGCAAAGGCGATGACGCTGATACCGTTTCTGCCTAAAGTACCAAATAGTTTGCCTGCAATACCAGGCATGTTATGCATGTTCTCGCCTACGATGCTGACTGCAGCTAAGCCCTGCTGTACGAGCATTGGGTACATCGAGCCAACTTTGATTTCTTCGGCAAACTCACGGGTTAGCACCTCTACTGCGGTGTCGCAGTCTTTATCCTGCACACCCAAGGTGGTGGAGTTCTCAGAGGATGCTTGACTAACGAGGAAGACGGACACACCTGCTTGTGCTAACGCACTGAAGATGCGTTGGTTGACACCAATCACACCCACCATCGAAAGACCTGAAACGGTGATGAGTGACACATTGCGGATACTACTCAAACCACGTACATAATGTATACTGTCTTCAGGTTCAGATTGGATAATCGTGCCTGCATTATCAGGACTGAAAGTATTCAGAATACGAATTGGGATATTCTTCGCGCACGCGGGATATATAGTAGGTGGATACACCACTTTGGCACCGAAGTGGCACAATTCAGATGCCTCGACATAACTCAGACTCTTGATGGTATAGGCATTGGGAATAAGACGAGGGTCAGCGGTCATAAAACCATTGACATCGGTCCAAATCTCCAATACCTCTGCACCCAAGGTGGCAGCAAGGATAGAGGCAGTGTAGTCGCTTCCGCCACGTCCTAGGTTGGTAATCTCGTCGGTTTGGCTATCGCGTGAGATGAAACCTGGCACTACCGAGAGATGAGGCATAGGCGAGAAAGCGTGGCGAATGAGTTGCTCCGTGAGTTCGGTGTTGAGCAATACTTGGCCTTGTTTGTGTTCGGTACGAATGAATTGCAGGGAGTTCTTGCGCACAGCACCAGGCAATGCTGCGGTTACGATTCGGCTACTCATACGCTCGCCATAGCTTACGATAGCGGCTTCGGTCTTGTCGCTGAGGTCCTTCACAAGGTGTACACCAAAGAGAATAGAGCGCAACTCGTCTAAGATGCCCTCCAATTCGAGACATAGCATTTGTCGTGTAGTAGGATTGGTAATCAGCGTATTCACCATATCCATATGGCGGCAACGAATAGCTTGATATACTTCCATGTACTCTTCGCCCGCTTCGAGTGCCAAATGTGCTGCTTTGAGCAACTGGTCGGTAATACCGCCCAAGGCACTGACTACTACAATGCAGTCATCGGTCTGCTGACCAATGATATGCTGTATCTGACGAATACTGTCTACTGAACCTACGGAGGTTCCACCGAACTTGAGAACTTTCATATATTCTTGCCTTTAAACTCTAAACTTTAAACTCTAAGCTATTTATTATTTGTGTAATCTGTTCTGTCTCGAGCAGGAAGCCATCGTGCCCGAAGCGGGATTCTATCTCGTAATATTTGGCGTTGGGGATGTACTTTGCCCACTCGCTACTCTCGCATGGAGGGAATAATCCGTCCGAAGTGATGGAGATGACAATGCTCTTGGCTTGTATCTGCGCCAATGCCGCTTTGACGCCTCCACGATGGCGACCCACATTCTGACTGTCCACGCAGTGGAGTAAGTAGTAGTAGGAGTACGCATCAAAACCGCGTTTAACGAGTTTCTCGCCTTGGTAACGCTCGTAGGAAGCGGCGCGACTGGCGAAGAGGCAGTCGTCATCGGTCTCGTATTGGGTGAGGTTGTAGCCATCAAAACTGCGGTAGGAGATGAGCGAAATGGCACGCGCTGCTTCCAATCCTTTGCGTCCGCCGTCAAGCGATTCGCATGCACGGAAGGTAGGGTCGGCTTCGAGTGCCATACGTTGCACTTCCATCCATGCACTCAGCCATGGCGATACACGAGGTGCAGTAGCGATAAATGCTGCTTTGCGAATGCGTTCGCCCTCCATGATTGCCCATTCAAGGGCATGGAAACCGCCGATGGAACTACCGATGAGCAAGTCCACATATTCGATGCCCAAATGCTCGCGCACTAAGGTGAAGAGGCGGGCTGTATCGCGCACTGTGAACTTGGGGAAATCCAAACAACTCTTAAACTCCTGAACTCCTACATTCCTAAACACATCTCTCGGTCCAGTCGTCCCATACGCCGAGCCGAAGATATTGACACAGACCACATAATCGCTATCGGGATTCACGCAGCAACCTTTTCCTACCATCTCTGGCCACCAATCGAGCGGATCGGAGTTGGCAGTTAAGGCATGGCAGAGCCATACTACGCGGTCGCCTTGTTGATAAGGTCGCTCTGAAGTATGATAGACGATTTCGAGTTGGTTAAGCGTGCCGCCTGCCTCGAAGGAGAAATTATGCGTTGTGAGCTTGTGTAAGTGCATTTTCGATGTCAGCTATTAGGTCATCTGCATTCTCCAAACCGATACTGAGTCGCATCAGGTCTGGGTCGATACCCGCAGCAAGCAGTGCTTCGTTGCTGAGTTGGCGGTGGGTATGCGATGCAGGGTGAAGGATACAAGTGTGGCAGTCGGCTACGTGGGTTTCGATGGTCACTAATTGCAGACTGTCCATAAAACGATTAGCAAAAGCACGGTCGCCCTTAACGGCAAATGCCATCACGCCGCACGAACCATTAGGCATATACTTCTGTTGGCGTGCATGCTCAGGGTCGTTCTCCAGTTCGGGGTAGCGTACCCATGCCACATCGGGGTGCTTCTCCAACCACTGAGCCACCTTGTGGGCGCTCTCGCAATGACGAGGCATACGCACATGCAGGGTCTGCAAACCGAGGTGGAGATAGAAAGCGTTTTGTGGACTTTGGATAGAACCCAAGTCGCGCATGAGTTGGGCAGTTGCTTTGGTGATATATGCCAGTTTGCCAAACGCTTCGGTGTAGCGCAGTCCGTGGTAGGATGCATCGGGTTCGGTAAGGCAAGTGAACTTATCGTGCTGAGCTTCCCAATCGAAGTTACCGCTGTCCACAATCACACCGCCTACTTGCACGCCATGTCCGTCCATATACTTGGTGGTGGAGTGGGTCACAATATCTGCGCCGAACTCAAACGGACGGCAGTTAACTGGCGTAGGAAACGTGTTATCCACTATCAATGGCACACCATGTTGGTGGGCGATATTGGCGATACGTTCTATATCAAGAATACGCACGTTGGGGTTGGAGAGTGTCTCGCCAAACACGAGTTTGGTGTTCGGACGGAAGGCTGCTGCCCATTCTTCGTCGCTGGCATCTTGGTCGATGAAAGTGATCTCAATGCCCATCTTAGGGAAGGTCACACCAAAGAGGTTGTATGTACCGCCGTATATACTGGTGGTGGTGATCATGTGGTCGCCCGCTTGGCAGATATTGAAGCAGGCGAAGAAGTTCGCTGCTTGACCAGATGATGTCAGCATGGCTGCTACGCCACCTTCCATAGCTGCAATCTGCGCTGCGGTGGTGTCGTTCGTAGGGTTTTGCAGACGGGTGTAGAAATAGCCACTCTCTTCAAGGTCGAAGAGTTTGCCCATTTGTTCGCTGGTCTCGTACTTGAATGTAGTGCTCTGAATGATAGGCACTTGGCGAGGTTCTCCCTTGCCTGGGTTGTAACCGGCTTGCACGCACAGCGTGTCAATATGTAGGTCTTTTTTCATATCAAAACAAAATTAGCGCGCAAAGGTACAAAAAAATACACGTATTAACAAATTTTTCGAAGAAAAGTTGCGGAATTAAAAATAGTATTTTTACGGACAAGTCGTTTTATCTAATTGTGATGTGTGCTGAATCACCTATTAATAACCTATAAATAACCTAAGAATCACCTATGAATCACCTAAGATTTATAGCCACCGTGTCATTGCAAATAGGCAATGATATATAGGAAGAACGGGGGAATGATCATCGTAAAGCATTGAGAAAAATGATGAAAGATTTGTATATGTCAAAAAAAGATTGTAACTTTGCACGTTTTTTATGCAAACAATTGGAGTAGCACTTTCAAAATTAAACAAGAACATTGAGACTGTATTTTTTGATATTGCGTTTGGCGGCTCTGCTTGGGCACAAGAAAGCGCGCAAATTGGTGCAAGGACAAGCACGGGCCTTGAACGAACTGCAAGAGTGGGCAAAGTCCCTCTGCGGCTCTCAGGTGCTATGGTTTCATGCCGCCTCGGTGGGTGAATTTGAGCAGGCACGTCCAATCATTGAACGTCTGCACTCTGAATTACCTTTCCGCAAGGTGTTGTTGACGTTCTTTTCCCCTTCCGGCTACGAATTGCGTAAGAACTATCCCATGGTGGATAAGGTTACTTACCTACCATTTGCTACACGAAAAAATGCCAAACAATTGCTTGAAATCTTACCTTTGGAGGCGGCAATCATGGTGAAGTATGAGTTTTGGCCAGCCTATCTAAAGGAACTCAAAGCCAAGAATGTTCCCACCTATTTGATTTCTGCTATCTTCCGTCCTAGTCAGTTGTTTTTCAAGCCATGGGGCAAAGGGTACTTGCAATTGCTATATGCGTTCAAACATATTTTTGTGCAAGACCAAGCCTCCGCAGCGTTGCTGCAACAGCATGGCGTAGAGCAAGTTAGCGTGGCAGGTGATACACGTTTTGATCGTGTGGCCGAAGTGCGTAAGCAGGCCAAAGACTTGCCTATCGTAGAAGGATTTGTGTCGGGGGCAGAGCAAGTGATCGTAGCAGGTAGTACATGGCCACAGGATGAGCAACTCTTTGCACGTTACCTATCCGAGCGTGAAGATGTGAAGCTTGTATTGGTTCCGCATGAGATTGACTCGGAGCATCTGCATCGTATTTTTCAGCTTTTTGAAGGACGTTACGTGCGTTATACCGAAGCCAAACCCATGAGTTTGGACAAGTGTCGTGTGCTGCTGGTGGATACTATAGGGGTGCTCTCTTCTATTTATCGCTACGGACATGTGGCGTACATTGGTGGTGGTTTTGGTGTGAGTATTCACAATACATTAGAGGCAGCTGTATATGGTATGCCTGTCGTGTTTGGACCAACGTGGCAGAAGTTCCGTGAGGCACACGGACTACTCAACGCAGGGGCAGCAATGACGGTGAAAAACTATCGTGAGTTTGCTTATGCATTGGATACTGCATTCGCAACTCGACATAGGATGGGACTAGCTGCCACTAACTATGTGAATAGCGAACTCGGAGCAACCAATAAGATACTGAAACATTTAAACCTTTGATACTTTTAGTCAATTCGCCCTGCGAATTATCGTTCTAGCAAAACGAGATTAAGAACTCTTTAAAACTCAAAATAATATGGCACAAAAACCAAGCATTCCAAAAGGCACACGTGACTTCTCTCCATTGGAGATGGCGCGTCGTAATTATATTTTTGACACCATCAAATCGGTATTTTCACTGTATGGCTTCCAACAAATTGAAACCCCTGCTATGGAAAACCTGAGCACGTTGATGGGTAAATATGGTGAGGAAGGCGACAAACTCCTCTTCAAGATCCTTAATTCAGGCGATTGGAAGAGTGCTATAGATGCCGAGCAATTGGCCAATAGCACGATTGGGGCGCTTACGAATAAAGTGAGCGAAAAAGGGTTACGTTATGACTTGACTGTACCTTTTGCACGCTTTGTAGTACAACACCGTGATGAGATACAATTCCCATTTAAGCGGTATCAGATTCAACCAGTATGGCGTGCTGACCGTCCGCAAAAAGGACGTTATCGCGAATTTTATCAATGCGATGTGGATGTAGTAGGTACTAATTCATTACTCAGCGAAGTGGAACTTATCCAAATCGTAGAAGAGGTATATCGTCGTTTGGGTATCCGTGTCAGTTTGCATATCAACAACCGCAAAATCCTCGCTGGTATTGCTGAGGTAATTGGGCAACCAGAACGAATCATTGATATTACGGTGGCAATTGACAAATTGGACAAGATTGGCATTGATAACGTGAACAAAGAGTTGCTAGAGAAAGGTATCCCTGCTACAGCGGTGGAGGCCTTGCAACCTATTCTCCACCTCAGTGGTACCAATACCGAGAAACTCGACCAATTACAACATGTACTCGCTGCCTCTGACACCGGTCTTAAAGGCATTCAGGAATTGCGCACTATCTTTGCTCTCTATGCACAGAGCACACATGATGGCGATTTAGCCACCTATGAACCTAATGCTTTGCAAATCGAACTTGACTTGTGCCTTGCTCGCGGACTGAACTACTATACAGGTGCTATCTTTGAGGTGAAAGCACTGGACGTACAGATGGGCAGCATCACTGGAGGTGGACGCTATGACAACTTGACTGGTATCTTTGGCATGCCGAATGTGTCTGGGGTGGGAATCTCTTTTGGCGCAGATCGCATCTACGATGTGCTAACTGAACTTAATCTCTATCCCGAGAACTTGCAATCTACTACGCAACTCCTCTTCGCTTCCTTTGGCGAACAAGAATTGTTGTATGCCTTGCGTTGGGCAAAAATTTTACGTGAGAAAGGTTTGCGGGTAGAAGTTTATCCCGAACCAACCAAGATGAAGAAGCAAATGGGCTATGCGGATGCTAAACACATACCATTTGTGGCTATCGTAGGAGGCGATGAGATGGCAGCAGGCAAGGTGATGCTCAAGAATATGCTTTCGGGCGAACAACAACTAGTATCTCTAGAAGAACTAGTACAACTAATATAATTAGCATAAAAAAAGAGAGCTATTTGCTCTCTTTTTTTATCAATTCTAGTAGTTGCTCTACGGCGTCCTCTTGAGGGATGTTTTTGAGCACACACTCTTTGCCACGATAGAGACTGACCTTACCACGGCCAGCTCCTACATAACCATAGTCGGCATCTGCCATCTCGCCAGGACCATTCACAATACAACCCATGATACCAATTTTCAGTCCTTGCAAGTGAGATGTGGCTGCTTTTACTTGGGCTATGGTTTGCTCCAAATCGAATAACGTACGTCCACAGCCAGGGCAAGAGATGTACTCCGTCTTATACATGCGCACGCGAGCTGCTTGCAGGATATCTTTGCTCAAGCGCTCCAAATCTGCTGCGGCAAAATGGTTGTTGTTGAGTACCAACTCAGTGCAATGGTGATCCCACAATAGGCGACCACATTCGGCTGCGGCATGCAGTTGAAAGAGTGCCCAATCGGTGTCGGAATTGGAGAAATATACGGTGGCGTTCTCTATGCGGACTTGAGTGTCGTGCGCATAGCGAATGCTTTGGGTGTTAGCAAAATAGTCAATCAAAGCGCTAGCTACGGGCAATTCTTTCTCGGGTGCTTCGCTCAGACTCACGCGGATGGTGTCGCCAATGCCATCTGCCAGCAATGCGCCAATGCCTACGGCTGATTTCACACGACCATCCTCACCTTCACCGGCTTCAGTGACGCCCAAATGCAGCGGAAACTGCATGCCTTCTTCTGCCATCTGCCATACTAGAAGACGGACGGTAGTGACCATCACGAGGGTGTTGCTGGCTTTGATGGAGAGCACAATATCTTGGAAGTCTTCTGCCACTGCTACGCGCAAAAACTCCATACAACTCTCCACCATACCTTCGGGTGTATCTCCGTATCGCGACATGATACGATCACTCAAAGAACCGTGATTCACGCCTAAACGAATGGCGGTATTGTGCTCTTTGCAGATGTTGAGTAGTTGAATGAAACGCGCACGAAGACGCTGCAACTCGGATTGATATTCTTCTTCTGTATAGTCAATTTGCTTAAACTTGCGGGCAGAGTCAATATAATTGCCAGGGTTGATTCGCACCTTCTCAACTACCTTGGCTGCGGCATCTGCCACATCGGATTGGAAATGCACATCTGCTACGAGGGGAATGTTAGGCGATGAGGCCTTATTAGATGAGAGGTGATGGTGAATTTGTGCTAGGGATTCTACTTCACGAAGACCTTGGGTCGTGAAGCGGAGCAATTCAGCACCAGCTTCGATGCATCGTTCGGCTTGTGCTACACTTCCCTCGATATCATTGGTCGAAGTGTTGCCCATTGTTTGAATACGAACAGGGTGTTCGCTGCCAATCTCAATATTACCCACTTTGGTGGTGCTTGTTTGCCTGCGGTTGTAAGTCAGTTGTATGTCCATAAAAGCCCGAATTTGGTGCAAAGTTACGCAAATATTTTGGATTAAGCAATAAATTTGGCATAATTTAGCACTTTTTTGTTAAAAAATTTGGTCAATCCAAAAAAATGTACTACCTTTGCACCCGCTTTCGCAAGAAAGTGTGCGTTTAACGTAGGATTCAGTAGCTCAGCAGGTAGAGCACATCCCTTTTAAGGATGGGGTCCTGGGTTCGAGCCCCAGCTGAATCACAGAAAGAGAGTTCTCATAGGGAACTCTCTTTTTTGTTTAGAAGCGATTACTGTATGCGAATTGTTGTTGCGTCTACTCTTGTTCTTACTTTAATACTTATTGGAGGATATTGCGCATTATGCTTCTGAATATCTAGTAGCAGTTGTGCGGATGGTTTCTTGGTATAGATGGTGGCAGTCACCTGGTCTGCTCGTTTGGCGAGCATAGTAAGCACGCTATCGTCGGGAAGGAAGAGTTGAGGGTCGAGAGGGACGACCTTGACTGTAAGGGTGGTGCCCTCGGTGGTGAACTCAGAATTGAGGGTTTCCAAATGAAAGAGGACTGCCTCTTTGGCTTGGAGCATCTCTTCTGCGCTTTGGCAGGGAATGGAGATAAGAACGAAATGTTTTTGCTTCATAACTATACAATATTTTTTTTACAAACATGCAAGAAATAGTAGTGAAATAGGTTAATTATTATTTACTATAGTTTGTATTAAAAATGACAAAATGGCAGTTTTGTGAGAGGTAAAATGCTTTGGCAAGGTTTTTGATAATTATGAATTAAGAATTATGAAAATTTGCTTGCGAAGAATCGTTTGAGCGAATGTGAAATAAGAATCAACAAAATAAATACATTATATGAGCAAAAAAGGTAATATTGGGGTAACGTCAGATAATATCTTCCCCGTCATTAAGAAGTTTCTCTACTCAGATCACGAGATTTTTCTCCGTGAGTTGATCAGTAATGCAGTAGATGCGACACAAAAATTGAAAACCCTCGCCAGTGTAGGCGAAGCCAAAGGCGAATTGGGCGATACACGCGTACGTGTACTTATTGATAAAAAGAAAAAAACTCTCACCGTGCAAGATCATGGTATCGGTATGACTGCAGAGGAGGTGGATAAATATATCAACCAAATCGCTTTCTCTGGTGCAGAGGAGTTCGTGAATAAGTACAAAGATAATGCACAAGCTATTATCGGTCACTTTGGTCTAGGTTTCTACTCTGCGTTTATGGTGGCAGATAAAGTGGAGATTTTCTCCCTCAGTTACCAGGATGATGCGAAGGCTGTGCATTGGTCATGCGATGGATCCCCTGAATACACCATGGAGGAGACAATCAAAGCGGAGCGCGGAACGGATATAGTGCTTCATATCAACGAGGAATATACACACTATTTGGAGGATAGCACCGTGGAAGGTTTGCTGACCAAGTACTGCAAGTTCTTGCCTGTGGAGATCGCTTTTGGTATGAAAAAGGAGTGGAAGGACGGCAAGCAAGTGGAGACTGGCGAGGAGAATATCATTAACGATATCAACCCTGCTTGGACACGCAAACCTGCGGATTTGACCGAAGAGGACTACAAGAAGTTCTATCACCAACTCTATCCTCATCAGATGGATGAGCCACTCTTCCATATCCACCTGAATGTGGATTATCCATTCAATTTGACGGGTATCCTGTATTTCCCTCGCATCAAGAACAATATTGATATTCAGCGCAATAAGATCCAATTGTATTGCAACCAAGTGTTTGTAACTGATGAGGTGGAGAATATCGTGCCACAATACTTGACATTGCTTCATGGTGTGATTGACTCGCCAGATATTCCGTTGAACGTGAGCCGTTCGTACTTGCAGAGCGATAACAATGTGAAGAAGATCTCCAGCCATATCACCAAGAAGGTGGCTGACAAATTGGCAGAGATATTCAAGAATGACCGCGAGGACTTCGAGAAGAAATGGGATGACATCAAGCTCTTTATCCAATATGGTATGCTGAGCGATGAGAAGTTCTATGATCGTGCGGTGGGCTTCGCCCTCTTGAAGAACTTGGATAGCAAGTATTTCACTTTTGAGGAGTACAAGGAGCATGTTAAAGAAGCTCAAACGGATAAGAATGGTGATCTGATTATCCTATACGCACAAGACACGGATGCAAGTTATGCCTATATCCAACGCGCGAAGGAGAAGGGATATGATGTGCTACTTATGGATGGTGAATTGGATGTACATGCGATGTCGCAATTCGAGCAAAAGAGTTACGGCGATGGTTCGGATGACAAGAAACAGATGATTCGTTTCGTGCGTGTGGATTCGGATGTGATTGAGAATATCATCCAAAAAGAAGACAAGGCTAAAGTGGAACTTACTGAGAATGAGGAAAATGCTTTGCGCTATAGCTTCGAGACTCTGTTGCCAAAAACCGATAAAACCCGCTATGATGTAAGTTTGGAAGCCGTTTCTGCGGACGCCCTGCCTGTATTCTTGACCCAAAACGAGTTCATGCGTCGCATGAAGGAGATGTCGGTTCATCAGCAAGGCATGTCGTTCTACGGCAATATGCCAGACCAATACAACTTGGTGATCAATACTGCCAACGACAAGGTGAAGGCATTGCTGGAGGAGATTACTACCGCTTGTGGCGAGCAAGTGAACCCAATCGTGGAGCAGCTGGCAGCTAAACAGGCGGAGGAGAAGGCATTGCAAGAGGCGCAAAAGGGCAAGAAGGAGGCCGATTTGACCCAAGAGGAGAAGGATGCGGTGACCAATATCACAAAGGAATTGGCTGCATTGAAGCAACAATTGAAGGAGCAATATGGTGCGTATGCTGCTACTTCCGACAAACTTCACCAACTCATTGACATCGCCATGTTGGCTGCAGGTCAGTTGAAGGGCGAGGCCCTGGCAAAGTTTGTTAATCGTTCGGTGGAATTGCTATAAACATTTAGCGAAAAAGAAAGAAATCCTCAATGACTGATCCATTGAGGATTTTTTTTGTGCTAATTTTGTAACTTGGAAACTACAAAAGTGTTAAAGTTTCCTAAATTGTTTGGTTATTTCGTAGAAATGTAGTACCTTTGCACGCTTTTTGTTAGAAGAAAACCACAATCATGAGCGAAGGAAAAGAACAAATATTGAAAGTCGCTATCGAACGAATGCAACAAGTGGGCATTCGTAGCGTGTCCATAGATGATATTTGTCATGAGTTGGGCATGTCGAAGAAGACGTTCTATGTTTATTTTGCTTCGAAAGATGACTTGGTACAGGCTATCCTGCATAAGCATGAGCAGAAAGTGGCACATGACCTGGACAACGCCCTAGCCAAACGCAGCATCACACAAGTGATCGTAGAATGGGCGAAGATAGCGCAATCCACTCAGAAGAAAGACCTGAAGACACCCGCGATGATGTATGACCTGGAGAAGTACTATCCGCAACTGTTCGCCGCACACAAAAAAGTGATGCGAGAAACAGCAGAGAAGATCTTGGTACGGTTTTTGGAGAAAGGCGTGAGCGAGGGAATCTTCCGAGCCGAGATCGATGTGGATGTGGTGGCGATGATGTTTTTGGACATGCAGTACCGATTGCTGGATCTGATAACGGGCGGGCAAATGACCAAAGAGGAAGTGCACCGCATAGGACATCAACGAATGGATATTTTGATGCGAGGTATATTGAGCGAAAGCGGTTTGCTGCAGTTGCGAGAGAAAGTGAAAAATAACATATAATATATAAGGTATAAAAGATGATGAAAAAAATTGTTTTAGCAATTTGCCTATTCGCAGTTTGTGCGAATGGTATGCAGGCAGAAGATCATGTGATGGCTGCTACGAAGAAGGCTGAAGTGCGTGAGGTGCCTGCGACATTAAACCTAAGTCTTGCAGAGGCGCAAGATTATGCGGTGGAGACCAACCGCAGTTTGAAGAATGCCAGTTTGGCAGTGCAAAAAGCGTATGCACAACGTTGGCAGACGATTGCGAGTATGTTGCCACAGATAGATGGTAGCATTGCCAAAAATTTAATGTTGGAATATGATACTGTCCAACAAAAAATGGTGGAGAAAATAAGTAATTTTATGGGACAAGAATCCTCAATGTCGCCATGGAATTACACTCTTACTGCTGCCGTAGGTATCAATGGTCAGGCAATCGTGGGTGCATTGTTGAACAATGTGGCAATTGACATGCAAAAGTTGAATCTCCAACAATCGGAGGATAATTTGCGTGCGAATGTGAAGACTAGCTATGCTAGCGTGTTGGTGCTGCAAAACGTGGTGACATTGCTGGAGAACTCACTCGCCAATATCGAGCAGATGGCAGAGATGACCCAACGTAGTGTGGATGTGGGTGCAGCAGAACAAACCACCGCCGATTTGATTAAAGTGCGTGTGAACACGTTGAAAAACAATATCAATGCGAATTTGCGTAGTACCCAATTGGCGTTGAATGCATTGAAGGTACTGCTGGATGTGCCAGCCAATACAGAATTGGTGTTGACTTCTACATTGGAGGATTTTCTTTCGGCGGAAGCGGTGTTGAAATTGCTGGGTTATGATTTTGCTTTGGAGAATAATCTCAATTACCAATTGTTGGAGAAGAACGTGGAGTTGGCGAAGAAGAATGTGCATATGGCAGGTTGGGCGTATGGTCCGACAGTGTCTGCTGCATTTCAAGCTGCTATTCGTGATTACGGGAAAACAGGCGAATCCGAAATCTCAAAACTAATGCAAGCGCCTTACACTTTTGCATTTTCTGTTTCCATGCCATTGTGGTCGTCGGGTAAACGTGCCGCTGGTGTAGTGGAGAAGAAGATTGCATTGGAAGAGGCACGTAATACGTTTGCAGAGACAGCCAATAACCTCGGTATTCAAAACGAACAATTGCGCTACAACCTGCAAAACGGTTATGAGACCTACATGAACGAGAAGGACAATATGGAGGTAACGCAACGCGTGTTTGAATCAACGACTAACAAGTTCAACCAAGGTGCAGCTTCGAACCTTGATCTCGTGAATGCGAGCAACGACCTTATCACCGCACAAAGTAGTTATGTGCAAGCGGTATTGACATTGGTGAATGCACAAGTGGAGTTGGAGAAGTTCTTGAATTTATAATTCCGTGCAGTTCCGGATATTCCGGACAGTCCGGTTTACATGGATAACTAAATAACAACAGATAAATGAAAAAGATTGTATTAATGATGGCGGCAGCTGTATGCTTGATTGGCTGCGGCAAGAAAGACGCTCAAGCTACTCAAGAGGCTGAGCGCGTGGAAGTGGTAAGCACCATGATCCTCGAAAATCATGAGATTGAGCGTGTGCTCAATATTAGTACCAACCTTCAAGGTTATTTGACACAAAACGTGGCACCTTCGTTGACAGGTAAGATTGAGCATATCTTCGTAGAGGTAGGTGACCGCGTGAAAGAAGGCGATATGTTGGTGCGTATGGATCAAAACCAATACCTCACCAGCAAGATTCAATTGGCGAACTTGGAGGTTGAGATGAGCCGTTTGGAAGCATTGCTCGCTACAGGTAGCGTGAGTCAACAGACCTACGACCAAACCAAAGTGGGCTATGACCAATTGAAGCAAAACCTCTCGTTCTTGGAGAAGAATACCTATGTGACTGCTCCTTTTGAGGGTGTGATTGCGGCTAAGACCTACGAGGACGGCGAGTTGTATGGCGGTCAACCTATCGTGGTTTTGACTCAGGTGAAGAAGCTGAAAGCCCTTATCGCTGTGCCAGAGACATACTATCCTCTGATCAAAGAGGGTATGAAACTCACCGTGAAGAGCGATATTTATCCAGAGCAAACTTTCCCTGCTACTATCGAGGTGGTATATCCAACT
>JAZKZF010000023.1:0-78477 GCA_045612525.1 Paludibacteraceae bacterium
CCTTGTTCCTGAATCAACTTAGCAGGATTCTTTGCCAAGACCTTCAACTCGCTCAAATCGCGCAAGATATTCTTTTGCTTCTCTCCTCTCGCCTTCTCGCCTTCTCGCCTTATCGTCTTATCGCCTTTCTTCTCCACCTTCGTCTTCAATGTCTCCACTTTCTGTCGTGCAGCTTGGGTGGCTTTCTTCTCGGCTTTTGCCTCTTTAATCTCGCGGATAGTGCGCTCAATGGTAGCATTGCTCTTGCGCAAGAGGTCGGCCGCCTCGGCGTTTGCCTCCTCAAGGATAGCACGTTTCTTGGCTTTGATACCCGCCATTTGCTCCTCGTAGTGGGCGATCTTCTCCTCGAGGTGTTTCTCCTTTTGGCGGATATTCTGGCGTTTATTCTCCCAATAGCGTTTATCGCGAGCAATGTCTTGCAAGTGTTTGTCGTAGTCGATATGCTCCTCGCCCACAATTTCAGTTGCGCGTTGGATAATCGTCTCAGGCAAACCGATCTGGCGAGCAATCTCCACCGCAAAACTACTACCTGCTTGACCTATAGACAATTGGAACAGAGGTTTAAGCTGACCGCGGTCATAGAGCATCGCGCCATTGATGATACCTTCTGTACGCTCAGCCAAGTGTTTGAGGTTGCCATAGTGGGTAGTGATAACACCAAAAGCATGTTGCTCGTTGAGTTGCGAAAGCACTGCTTCGGCTATTGCACCACCAATCATAGGTTCGGTACCTGTACCAAACTCGTCAATCAATAAGAGCGTTTGTGCATCGGCATAACGCACGAAATGTTTCATATTGCGCAGGTGCGACGAGTAAGTAGAGAGGTCGTCCTCAATCGACTGCTCATCGCCTATATCAATCAAGAGTTGTTTGAAAAAGCCCATCTGGCTCGCCTCACTCATCGGCACAGGTAAACCACATTGCAGCATATACTGCAACATAGCTACAGTCTTCAAGCAGACGGATTTACCACCCGCGTTTGGACCACTTATCACCAGTATTCTCTCTCCTTTCAGCTCTCCGTTTTCACCTTTCAGTTTTCCGTTTTCACCTAATAGCCTAATAGTCAAGGGGACTACGGTCTTGCCTTGACGACGAAAATTGAGCAATAGCACTGGGTGATATGCCTCGCGCCAATCAATCATTGGCTTCTTGCTTATCTCTGGCACTATGGCGTGCATATCAATAGCAAAGAGAGCTTTAGCACGCAGAAAATCCACCTCACCCAGATAAGTCTCTGTCTCCAATATCTGCGGCACCTGCGGACGTATCTCTGCCGTGATATCCATCAAAATGCGCATACGTTCACGACGTTCTTCACCTTCTAATTCGCGGATACGGTTATTCGCCTCTACCACTTGTTGAGGTTCGATGAACACCGTCTTACCCGTAGCCGACTCATCATGCACAATTCCGCCAATCTTGCGTTTGTAGGCAGGTGGCACAGGAAGCACGAACCTACCCTCACGCATAGTAGGTGCAGCATCCTTATCCAATATTCCTTCCGCTTGCGCCTGACGAAGAATGGCGTTCAGCGCACGGCTAACAGAGCCCTGCGAAGCGGAAATCTCCTTGCGAATACGTGCCAGTTCAGGTGAAGCATTGTCGCGCATCTTGCCATAGCGGTCAAGGACAGAATCAAGAAGCAAGATAATGGAACCAAGATTAAATTCCTTTGTCTGGTTAGTCGTTACTGATAAGTCTTTGCTCCTTGTTCCTTGCTCTTGGCTCAATAACGGGTATTTCACCTTATCCAACGTAGCAAAGAATCGCTCCAATTGCCCAGCATAGTCGAGCATCTTGCGCAAAGAGAAGAGCTCTGCCTCGTCCATAAAGAGGCCTTCGATACGGATACGCGACAATGCCTCACGCAAATCATATATCTCACCATGAGGGAATGCCAACGCAGGATCGGTCAGCACAGCCATCATCTCACGCACGCGTGCCAGTAGGTCGCGCACCGTAGGATAATGTGTCTGCCATTGCATGGCATCTACACGCTCCTTGCCCAAGGAGGACATACAACACCCCTTCAAGCCATCACGAATGACTTGAAAGTCGATTTTCTGCTCGATATTATGCGGATACAACACGAGAATAGTCTAACTTCTAACAGCGAAGCGGTCTAACTTCTAATAGCGCAGCGATCTACTCTTGCGGATAGGTGATCACAATATCAAACTCCATCGCAGGAGGGTTGATATTAACATTATCTTCGTATGCAAAATCACTAGTACGGAAGTTAAACTCCGCCCAACCAATACCATAGGTAAAGTCGTATGTCTCAGTAAAATAGAGCCACTCACCAGTATTGGTAGACTCCTCCATATGCAGCACGTATGGCAGCAAGTGTTTGCGAGCGTAGGTAAGACTATTACGATCAAACACAGCATATGCTTTTACTTCGCCATAATTGAAGACCTCTTTATTAATCTCAGGCATATCTACAACTGCATAAAAATAATTGTTATTGAATTGATCTGCAGTACCTTGCTGAGTATAAGACCATTCATTGGCTTTCACTGTCACTTGAATCGTTTTTAGTGTTGCACCTTCTTGCTCAATATATGTTGGATTGCTTACACAAGCTACCAACGCTATAGTCACACCGAATAAAAACAAAATCTTTTTCATATTCTTTATTATTTTACTAAATTCGCGACAAAGGTACGATTTTTTTTGCACATATCAAAAAAAAAGTGTAATTTTGCACCCAAATTTACATTTTTATGAAGAAATTTCTTTTGCTCTCTTACCTTTTGCTTGCAGCATTAGCTTTGCAAGCACAAACGAAAAATCAAGCATACCTAGATTATATCGCTCAATATAGCGACCTAGCTATTGCACAACAACGCAAGCACAAGGTGCCTGCTGCTATCACTATGGCACAAGGTATTCTTGAGTCGTCAGCAGGACGTTCGGAATTAGCTGTAAAAGCCAACAACCACTTTGGCATCAAATGCACATCGGATTGGCAGGGGCGTACCATTCATAGAGACGATGATAAAGCCAACGAGTGTTTTCGTCGCTATGCACGCGTGGAAGATTCCTACGAAGATCACTCGCTATTTCTATTGCGCAAACGCTATGAGAGCCTCTTTGCTTTGCCTATAGGTGACTACAAAGGATGGGCATACGGACTCAAAGCATGTGGTTATGCCACCGATCCTAAATATCCAGAGAAACTGATCCAACTCATCGAACTCTACGAATTGGATAAACTCACTATGGATGAACGCCTTAAAAAAGGAGGTTTTGTTAGCGACGATGATCTCACTTGGCAAGAATCTAATGTTGCAGACGATGTGATTGCCCATGCGCAAGAGCATATGCCAGACTATGTATATCCTCCTTTGGAGGATCTTGAACTATTCGAAGATCATGCTTCGGGCTACCGCAATGGTGTGCGTTATATCATTGCTGGAGAGGGCGAGACATTTGCTTCGCTTGCATACTTCTTAAATATGCGTGAGCGCACCCTCCGCAAATACAACGACGCGTTGGATACACGCGAGCTTGAGCCAGGCGATATGGTGTATATCTACAAAAAGAAAAAACAAGCCGCACGCAAATACCGCTACTATTATTTCAAACCAGGCGATGATGCGTGGAAGATTGCTCAGAAATATGGTATTCGCCTAAAAAGTCTCTATGACCTCAATGGTATTCCATACGGCACACCACTCAAGACATCTCAACGACTCAAATTGCGCAAAAAATGATCCATAAGGCGCAATCCATAGGCGACTTGCTAGCCGAGTTTATCCGTGGTACAGAAGCAGAAACCACACTACTCGAACGCAAAATCCCTCAAGTTTGGTCAGAATTGATGGGCAATGTGGTGGTGCAATACACCGGCGAAATGGAAGTAAAAAATGGCACACTCTACGTGCATATTCATTCTGCAGCGCTACGCCAACAACTTTTCGAGCAACGCCACCAAATAGTCAAGAAACTCAATGAAAAAGTCGGTAGTGCCGTGGTCAAAGATATACGATTGCTAGGTTAAAGGTGAAAGTAGAGGAACTGGCATTGCAGCGTAAACGCTATGCTCATCTTTCGGATGAGGAATGGCGATGGATGCTCCAGCAAGTGGAGGGGCATCAGCGTACCCATGACAAACTGCCTACATTTGCACAAATAGACGATTGGTGGTATCCCGTCCGATTGTCCTGCGAGCAATGTTCTAGCGAAGCCACTGCTCGCTATAAAGCAGAGATTATTAGGCAATTATTCGAGAATCGCGAAACTAAAGGCGAGAAGCAAAATATACTTATTGACCTTACCGGCGGCTATGGCGTAGATACTTATTTTCTCAGCGAACAAACTGCGCAAGCACACTACGTAGAACGCAACGAAGAACTATGTCGAATTGCGCAACATAACTTCCAAATCACCAATAAAAATATTCATATTCACAACACTTCTGCTGAAGATTTCCTAGCGCAATATACGAGCACTGAAGACGCTATTTTCAACAATAAGAATGATGTTGTTATCTACCTTGATCCTGCACGTAGAGATGCACATGGTGGTAAGGTTTTTCGCATTGAAGACTGCGAACCTAACATAATAAATATACTACCTACTCTTCGCGCCATATCCAACAGCATTCTTATCAAATTTAGCCCGATGTTGGATATTACTTCTGCATTGCAATCACTTGGCAATGAATGGGATGTGCATGTGGTTGCGCTGCATAACGAAGTGAAAGAAATCATCTTTGTCACAGGCAATAACCATATTCATGCGGTCAATATTCTGCACGAAAAAAACACTCCATTTTCCTTCACTCGTAGCGATGAAAAAAATGCTATGTGTGCAATGGCAGACAGCATATGTGAGTATATTTATGAGCCCAACGCAGCTATCATCAAGGCAGGCGCATTTCGATTAGTGAGCGAGCGGTATCAACTACACAAGTTAGACCACAATACCCACCTCTATACCGCCGACCAAATCATAGAAGATTTCCCTGGTCGCGTGTGGCAATTGATAGCCCAACCGATTAAGACTCAACGCGATATGGATGCTTTAGGTGTACGCCGAGCAGCTGTTCTTACACGCAACTATCCACTCACACCAGAACAAGTGCGTAAGAAATTCAAACTACAAGAATCTGACACGCATTTTCTCATCGGTGCACGTATCGCTACCAAACCTACCCTTTTACTCGCCAAACGTATCCATTGATTCTTTTGCAGCGCTTGTTGCGATTATCTTTTTTTTGTAAAATTGCAAATAAATTTGGTAATTTCATTAAAAAGTTGTAACTTTGCACGCTATTTTTGTAAAAATAGCAGCTTTGTATTTTAACAACAATCGCAATGTTATGGTAGTCAGTGATTTCACTCCCGAAGAAGAACGTTTGATCGAAGCCGAGTTTCAGGCCTTGTTAAACGATTATCTCCACTCGATGCATAGTCAGCGTGTGGAGCTTATCACACGTGCCTACCACCTAGCCAAGCAAGCCCACAATGGTGTGCGTCGTCTGTCTGGTGAGCCATACATGATGCACCCTCTGTCTGTTGCACGTATCGTGGTGAAGGAGATTGGTTTGGGTAGCACCAGTATTTGTGCTGCATTGCTGCACGATGTGGTAGAAGATACTGACTATACAGCGGAAGACATCGAACGCATGTTCGGTGCTAAGATTGCAAGTATTGTAGAAGGACTGACGAAACTCTCAGGTGGTGTCTTTGCCGACAAAGCTATGAAGCAGGCGGAGAATGTACGCAAATTGTTGCTCACAATGAGCGATGACATACGCGTAATGCTTGTGAAATTGGCAGACCGACTACACAACATGCGCACGCTAGCAGCACAGCGCCCTGAGAAACAACGTAAAATTGCTGCAGAAACACAATATATCTACGCGCCAATGGCGCATAGATTGGGATTATTCCCTATCAAGACTGAGCTTGAGGATTTGAGCTTCAAATATGAATTCCCTGAGAAATATGCTGAAATAGAAGCCAAACTACGTGCCAACAAAGATACACAGATGGATGGTTTTGAGAGTTTTGCCGCACCAATTCGTCGCAAACTCACTATGATGGGATATAATTTCAAATTATATGCCCGTACGAAATCGGTCTATTCTGTGTACAAAAAAATGGTTCAAAAAGGTATCCCTTTTGAGCAAATCTACGACCTTCTAGCAGCACGTATCGTGTTTGAACCTAGTTCCGATTTCTCTGAGAAAGACCAATGTTGGATGATCTACTCTGCCATCACCGAGATCTATCGTCCTCACCCTGAGCGTATCCGCGATTGGATTTCGATGCCCAAAGCCAATGGATATGAGGCATTGCATGTGACGGTAATGGGGCAACATGGTCAATGGATTGAGGTGCAAATACGCACCGAGCGCATGCATGAGTTGGCTGAACATGGTTTGGCTGCCCATTGGCGCTATAAGACAGGAGAGAATAGCGGAGGCGAATTAGACAAATGGTTGAAAGAAATCAAAGACGTACTAGCCAACCCTGATCCAGATGCCATTGCATTCTTGGACACATTCAAACTCAACCTATTTGCCCACGAAGTATTTGTCTTCACTCCAAAAGGCGACATTCGCACACTAGCGCAAGGTGCTACAGTACTAGACCTTGCCTATCAACTACATACGGAATTGGGAGAACATTGCATTGGCGCTAACGTGAATCGCAGTGCTCGACCGCTTAGTTATATCTTGCAGAGTGGTGACCAAGTTGAGATTTTGACCTCTAAAAAGCAGAAACCCGAACCAGAATGGCTGGAGATAGCAGTGACTGCCAAAGCAAAAGACAACATCAAAAAATACTTCAAAAAATCAAACGGATTATTAGGGTTGCTGCGAAAAGGTGAAGAAACGAAAGCACGCATTGCTAAGATTCATATCAAGGGTGAAGATTCGTTCGGCGTCTTGATGCGTATTCTTAGCATCATTTGCGAGGAACATAAGGCAAACATGCGTGATTTGCATGTAACATCTGAAGGAGCACACTTCGTATGTGACCTGGAATTGATTATATTCAAGCAAAAAGTAGTTAGCCAAATCTGCATGAAACTCCGAGCAATAGAGTGTATAAATGCAGTGGATGTGATAGATATTACTGATTAGATTAAGCATATGAAAAAAATGATTTTGATGGCTATGATGTTATTCAGCATAGTAGCCATGGCTCAAGAGCCAGTGATTACGTTCACAAAGACAGTACATGACTTCGGTAAGATTAATGAAGCCGATGGCAGAGTAACCACCATCTTTGAATTTACCAACGAAGGTATGGCACCATTGGTATTGACGAACGTCAAAGCAAGCTGTGGTTGCACTACGCCTAAGTGGACACACGAACCAATCGAACCAGGAGCAAAAGGACAAATCACGGTTACATACAACCCTAGTGGACGCCCTGGTAGATTTAAAAAGAGTATTACGGTTACCAGTAATGCGTCACAACCTACAACAAAATTGGAAATCCAAGGCGAGGTAATTCCTAAGCCAACTAATACTGCTGACCAATACCCTGTACAAATGGGTGAACTGCGATTGAAAAAGAAATCGCTTAACTTTGGTCTTGTCAAAAAAGGTAGTAATAAACAGTTGGAAATCGAATATTCCAACAATACGGATCAACCTATCACAATCCAATTTTTGCCACGCGAGCAAAACAAACACTTTGCTATTCAGCTCACTCTCGCTACCTTGCAACCAAGACAAACTGGTAAACTACAAGTGGCATTGCAGTCTGCAGAATGTCCTTTGTACGGTCCTATTGATACGAAGATTTACCTCATTGTCAACAACAAACGAATCTTGTCGGACGAATATGCAATCACGCTCAAGGCAGATTTGCGTGAAGACTTCTCACATATGACCGTAGAAGAACGTCAACAAGCACCTATCATAGAGTTTAATAGCACACTTGATTTAGGAGTTATCAAAAAAGGAAAAATATCCTCTCACAAATTGCATATTTCTAATGTAGGTGTTAATCCGCTCATCATTCGCAGAATAGTTTGTGATGATGCAAATATAAAAATAGTTGCTCCTAAGTCACCTATCAAAGGAGGTCGAAGCATCGACTTGAAACTAGATATTGATGCAACAGCAAACACTGCTCCTGCTCAATATTCACGTTTTATTACCCTCATCACCAACGATCCGGCGCATGCTAACATTAGAGTGCGCATCAATTGGACGATTGAATAAGACATGAAACATCCTGAAAATAGCAGTGAATACAAAGGTTTGACCGTGAATGCAGGTGTTGATAATCTGCCTTCGGTGAATCCATATGCCACATTCCGCCGCAAAAAGCAAGTGCTAACAGCCGACGAATATGTGGAGGGTATTTTGCGTGGCGATATGCGTTTGCTTAGCCAGGCCGTGACACTCATTGAGAGCAACCTGCCAAGCGATCAAGTAGTGGCACAGCAAGTGATTGAGAAATGCCTACCCTATGCGGGAAATGCTATACGATTAGGTATCACTGGCGTACCTGGTGCGGGTAAATCGACCTTCATTGAGGCTATTGGTACTGAACTATGCAAAATGGGCAAACACTTAGCGGTATTGGCTATCGACCCTTCATCAGAGCGTAGCAAAGGTAGTATTCTGGGCGATAAAACCCGTATGAACAAGCTATCTGTGGAAAATAATGCCTTCATCCGCCCTAGCCCATCTGCAGGCAGTCTAGGAGGTGTCGCCCGCAAGACAAGAGAGACTATTGTGCTATGTGAAGCCGCAGGATTTGATACCATCATCGTGGAAACGGTAGGTGTGGGACAATCCGAAACAGCCGCACATTCAATGGTAGACTTCTTCTTGCTACTGCAAGTGACAGGCACAGGCGATGAGTTGCAAGGAATCAAACGCGGTATCATGGAGATGGCAGATGGAATCGCCATCAACAAGTGCGATGGTGCCAACGTTGAACGAGCAGAGGCAGCACGAGTTAGTTTCAAGAATGCGCTTTCGCTCTTCCCACCTACAGAATCAGGTTGGAAACCATATGCGGTGACCTGTTCTGCCATTGAGGGTAACGGCATCTTGGATGTCTGGAAAATGGTGGAAGAGTATATAATGTTCGCGCGCGAGAATGGATACCTTGATCATCTACGCACACAACAAGCCAAATATTGGATGTACGAAACAATCAACCAAAACCTCTTGGATGGTTTCTACAAATCAGAATCAATGGAGGGAATGATTGCACGCACCGAACAACGAGTACTGAACAATGAAATTAGCAGTTTTACTGCAGCATATGAATTACTAAGACAATATGCCAACACCAACAAATAAAACCAAACGCAAACCCACTCAACCTACTATCATCAAAGTAGGTGCCAACGAAATGGGTAAACTACCACCACAGGCTTTGGATTTGGAAAAGTCTGTGATTGGCGCGTTGATGATAGAAAAAGATGCATTTGCTACCGTAGCAGACTTGTTGCGCCCCGAATCATTCTACTCTGATCAGCATCGCCATATCTTTGATGCTATTCGTGCTTTGTCCACCAACGATGCACCTATTGATGTATTATCAGTGGTAGAAAAACTTAAATCAATGGGCACTCTAGAGCAAGCTGGTGGCGTGGTATATCTGAGCGAACTGACTCAACGAGTAGCTTCTGCGGCACACTTGCGCTACCATGCACAAATCGTGGCGCAAAAAGCCACTGCACGCGATTTGATTGGATTAGCATGCCAAATCGAAGAGAAGGGTTACGACGAAACCCAAGATGTAGATGAACTCATGCAAGAAGCGGAAGCAGGCGTATTTGAAATCTCACAACGCTCACAAAAACGCGATGTAACACATATCTACCCTGTTATCACAGAGGCGTTTGAACGTATGCACAAAGCATCGCAAAATGAGGGCAACATATCAGGTATTCCGAGTGGGTTCACCGAATTGGATAAAATCACTTCTGGTTGGCAGAAATCTGACTTGGTGATTATTGCTGCACGCCCTGCTATGGGTAAGACGGCTTTTGTGCTATCCATGGCAAAGAATATCGCAGTGGATTTCAACATCCCTGTGGCTATCTTCTCATTGGAGATGAGCAATGTGCAGTTGGTTAACCGTTTGATTATGAATGTATGCGAGATTGAAGGTGGCAAGATTCGCAACGGACGACTGACAAAAGCTGAATGGGATAAACTAGAAAATAACATCAGTATTCTACAAAACGCACCAATCTATGTGGATGATACACCAGGTTTGAGCGTATTTGAATTACGCAGTAAAGCACGTAAATTGGTAAAAGACAAGAAGATTCAACTTATCATCATCGACTATCTACAATTGATGAATGCCAATGGTACGAATTTCGGTAGTCGTGAGCAAGAGGTGAGCATCATATCGCGTACATTGAAAGGTCTTGCCAAAGAGTTGGATATACCTGTGATTGCACTGAGTCAGCTCAGCCGTGCCGTAGAAAAACGCGATTCGAGCAATAATACGGTAGATGGTAAGAAACCATTGCTATCCGACCTCCGTGAATCAGGTGCCATTGAACAAGATGCCGATATGGTGTGTTTTATCCACCGCCCTGAGTACTATAAACTATACGACGATGGTAATGGCAAGGATTTGCGTGGATTGGGACAAATCATCGTGGCAAAACACCGTAATGGTGCTACCGATGAGATATGGCTTCGCTTCATAGGTAAATATACCCGTTTCCAAAACGAAAACGATGCCTATGATGAGAGTTTGTATGCCGACGTACAATACGAGACCAAGAGCAGCAAGATGAACATGCTGCCACAAGAAGAGTATGGCGCCAAACTGGATGATACGCCAGCACCATTCTAAGCTACTATCCATGGGTTTGATTCCCTGAAGATAACCCGAAGATAACCCGAAGATAGATTACCTATAAGAATAATAATACAAAACACTATAATGAAAAGAACAGAAATCATCAATGCCCTGCAGCTCGCAGGTGAAGGACAACTCATCAACGTTAGAGGATGGGTACGTAGCCGTCGCGGTAACAAGAACGTAAGTTTCATTGCACTCAACGACGGTTCTACTATCAAGAATATCCAAATCGTGGTAGATTTGGCACAATTCCCAGAGGAGAACCTCAAGCCCGTAACCACAGGTTCATGTATCTCTGCTACTGGTCACCTCGTTGCTAGCCAAGGTAGCGGCCAAGCCGTAGAGATCCAATTGACCGAACTCGAAGTATACGGCACAGCCGATCCAGAGCAATATCCATTGCAGAAGAAAGGACTCAGCATGGAGTATCTGCGTACCATCGCACACCTCCGCCCACGTACCAACACCTTTGGTGCGGTATTCCGCATCCGCCACAACATGGCTATGGCTATTCACCAATACTTCCACGAGCATGGTTTCTTCTATTTCCACACCCCTATCATCACAGCCTCTGACTGCGAGGGTGCTGGACAAATGTTCCAAGTCACCACCAAAAACCTCTACAACCTCAAGAAAGACGATGAGGGCAAGATTGATTACTCCGATGATTTCTTCGGCAAACAAACCAGTTTGACTGTATCTGGTCAGTTGGAAGGCGAGCTCGCTGCCATGGCACTCGGTAAGATCTACACCTTCGGTCCTACTTTCCGAGCTGAGAATAGCAATACCCCACGCCACTTGGCAGAGTTCTGGATGATTGAGCCAGAGGTGGCATTCATCCAAAAAGACGAACTCATGGACCTCGAAGAGGATTTTATCAAATACTGCGTGCGCTGGGCGTTGGAGCACTGCAAGGATGACTTGGAGTTCCTCAACCAATTTGTGGACAAGGGCTTGATTGCTCGTTTGGAGTCCGTAATCAAAACAGACTTCGTGCGTCTCACCTACACCGAGGGTATCAATATCTTGCAAGAAGCTATCAAAAATGGCAAGAAGTTTGAGTTCCCATGTACTTGGGGCGATGACCTGGCTTCAGAGCACGAGCGATACCTCGTAGAGGAGCACTTCAACAAACCAGTCATCATGTCTGACTATCCAAAGGACATTAAGGCGTTCTATATGAAGATTAATGAGGACGACAAGACTGTACAAGGTACCGACGTACTCTTCCCACAAATCGGTGAGATCATCGGAGGTAGCGTACGCGAGGAGAGTCTCGACAAACTCAACGCAGAGATTGAGCGCCGCGATATTCCTATGAAAGATATGTGGTGGTATTTGGATACCCGACGCTTTGGTGCTGCGCCTCACGCAGGTTTCGGATTGGGCTTTGAGCGCTTGATGCTCTTTGTGACTGGCATGCAGAACATCCGCGACGTGATACCATTTCCACGTACTCCTAAGACAGCTGAATTCTAATAACCATATAATAAACAACAAAGCTTATGCGTAACACTATTTATGCTGTAATCCTTGCCATCGCAACTTCATTGGCTGCGAATCTCAACGCACAAACGCGATTGGCAGGACGACTCGTATCGGTCGAGCAGCAAGCCATTGAAGGGGCTACTGTCACTTTGGCCAATCAAGGTATCACTACTACCACCAATGCCGAAGGTCGTTTCTCCCTCACCTATTTGGAAGCTATTGATGAAGAAGTAATCGTTGAAGCGTATGGGTATATCTCAGATGTACTATTGGTTCAACTTGTTGAAAATCAACTCACTGACATGGGCGACATCACTATGATGGAGGACATGGCAACAGAGATGAAGGAGGAGGTACTCCTCAACCTCGCTGAGATGGATCTCAATGATGACGAAGGCAAAAGTCAATCGATGTCATCTGCAAGTAGTGCGAGCCAAGATGTATTCAATGCTACCATCTCCTATGCATGGTCTAATGCCCGCTATCGTGGTCGTGGATACGAACAAACATACGAGCAAAGCTACATCGAGGGATTGAATTTCAACTCTGCAGAACGTGGACAATTCAACTTCTCTGCCATGGGTGGTTTGAATGATGCCACTCGCTACAAAGAGGTGGTAGAGGGTATCGAAGCCAATAACTTCTCATTTGGTTCGATTGGTCAGGCAACTAACTACCTACAATCAGCTACCAACTATGCACAAGGTTGGAAGGTGGGTTTGGCTGGTACCAACCGTAATTATAAAGGTGCTGCACGTGCAACCTACTCTAGCGGATTGATGGAAAATGGTTGGGCATTTGCTGCTCAATTGGCATGGCGTTATACACCTTATATCGATGTAAAAGGTCAGATTGGTGAAGGTATCTCCTATAGTTCTATCGGCTACTTCCTCACTGCAGAGAAGCAATGGAGCAAGGATATGCGCCTATCGCTCATCACCTTTGGTGCGCCTACCCGTCGTGGTCAATCATCTGCCCTCACACAAGAGACCTATGATTTGACTAACCAATACAATAAGACAAGTTGGGGACACAACAACTACAACCCATATTGGGGTTACCAAGATGGCAAAGTGCGCAACTCACGCATCGTACACAGCTACGATCCTACTGCCATCGCTAGTTTTGATTGGAAGATAGATGAGGAAAACAAGTTGAAAGTGGCAGCAGGATACCACTATTCCATGTACTCCAACTCTGCGCTTACATTCTACAACGCACCTGATCCACGTCCAGACTACTACCGCAACTTACCATCATTCCTTTGGGATGGACAAATTGACAAGAATGGCAATTTCATCTATGAAGATTTGAATGGCAAACCAATGGGCAATGGTGGTTCGTATAACGACCAATATGTAGGTCCTTCAATCAATATGGATACCTACTCTGCATTGGTTGACCTTTGGACTAGTCGTGATGACAATGCCACCCAAATCAATTGGGATGCGCTGTATGCCGCCAACTATGCAAACAATGTGAATAATCCTGCAGGATCAGCACGCTATATTGTAGAGCGTCGTCATAATGATATCCAAGAGGGAATGATTAACGTGAACTACCGCAACACATCGGTAGATAACCTGACCATCACAGCAGGTTTGGAGGCAAAAGGCAGTCAAGGTATTCACTTTAAGACTGTAGACGACTTGTTGGGTGGTAATCAATGGATTGACGTTGATCCATTTGCAGAACGTGATATCAAGGAGTTGGCAACAAATATCGGTCTTACTCAAGCTGATATTGCCAACGTGAAGCAAAACGATTTGCGCAATCCAAATGCTGCAGTAGGTGATAACGGACGTTTTGGCTACGACTATCGCATCAATATGATGAATGCTAAGATTTGGGCTCAAAACGAGTGGAGATGGAATAGCGTAGATTTGTACTATGCATTGCAATTCTCCTACTCATCTATCCAACGTACCACCGATATGTTGAACGGACGTGCATGGTACCTCGCAAAACTCAATCCAGATAACGCATGGTACTATCTAGCAGATGATGCTGCTACCATCCTTGCAGGCGACTATAGTAAACTACCAAAGCGTTTGGTAGGTACCGGTCACCACTTTGTTGACCCTGCATTTAAAGTAGGTGCTACATACAAGATTGATGGTCGCAACCATATCAAGATCAATGCATTGGCAGAGACTAAGGCACCTCTTGGTCGTGATGCATATATCTCACCACGTGTACACGACCGTGCTACTGAAGCCATCTATCGTCACGATTATGCACGCTTTTACGCAGCACAAAATGGCACATCTTGGCTGCAAGAGTATTTCGGTTCGAACCAAAAGATTGTAGGCGGTGATCTGACCTATTCTTTCAACTATCCTCTAGTACGTGGTCGTATCACTGGATTCTACACTCGTTTTTGGAATGGTACAGAGTTGAATGGTTATTACGACGATGAGGCACGTACCTTTGTTAACCAATCACTGACAGGCATCAACCGTCGCCACTGTGGTGTGGAAGCTGCTGCTGCTGTGAAATTGGGTCTTTACTTCACGCTGACAGGTGTGCTAAGTATCGGTGACTATCGCTACACAAGCAATGCGCTTGCTATCACATCTGCTGAGAATGGTATGGCATTGGCTGAGAATGCACAAGGTCCTATCTACGAGTTGCGTGATAGCGTATTGTTAGAAGGTTTGCGTGTTGCTACTGGCCCACAACTCAACACGAGTCTCAAGCTCAGTTTCTTCCACCCAGATATGTGGTTTGCTGATGTGACTGTCAATTACTTTGATTGGAATTATCTGGATTATGCTCCAGCTCGTCGTATGCAAGGTTTGTTTACCGGTGAGCGTGCTGATGGTAGCAAAGTAAATGGTTGGTATGGTGACACTTACACCAATGCCATCGAGAAAGTGGAAGGAGAAATAGTCTATGATAACTACGGTGTGCCCGTATTGAAATATCCATACAACCAATTATCCAACCAAGAGATGCTCACTGCCAACAATCCACTCCATCGATTCTTGGTGGATGTGAGCGTAGGTAAACTGATTTACTTGCCTAATCGTCAGTCTATCTCTATTAACCTGACTGTAAATAACTTGCTGAACAATACTCATTTCAAGACGGGTGGTTATCAACAAGCTCGTTTGCCACGTCAAACACGTCAGGGTGTGGAAGACCATCAGAACTCAGTAATCAGTCCTAACGTATGGAAATTCCCTGCTAAGTACTACTATGCATGGGGAACAAACTTCTATCTCAATATCCAATATAAATTCTAAGCAATATGAAAAAGATTCTATATATCGCCATCGTGGCATTGTGTGCATCTTGTACACCTCCTGCATTGGATGAGACTCAACTATTTCTCACCGACCAGCAGGCAGATCAACTCATTGCTCAGGGCACATTGCTTACCTTGCAAGAGTTTAAGGACACCTATATGACAGAGAAGGGTAACTACCTAAGCGATACGACGTTATATCGTACTCGTGCCACCAAAGATGGCAAGAATTACCTCTTCTCAATCGACACTATACCAGTAAGTGAGACACCTGTATATATTCGTGGTCGTGTCACTACAGACGACTACGCAGGTAACTTCTACAAAGCGATGTGTATTCAGCAGATTGTAGATGGCGAGCAACAAGCATTGCGTCTGTCAGTGGATGCAGGTTCGATTGGTGGTTTGTACCAAATCGGTCAAGAACTCCTTATCCGTGTAGATGGTTTGGCTATAGGTCGCTATGCTAATCAACCACAACTCTGTTTGCCATCATACAACAACAATATCTATGCTAATAATGCAGAGCAGAAGATTGGTTGGGCTCCAGGTCGTATCCCTGTGGCTATCTTCAAGGCCCGCACCAGTTGCATCAATCATCCTGATGTAAGCAAATTGGTATATGACGAGTATCAAATTGAAGAGTTTACTAAGGTGCTGAATCTGCAAGAGGCACGTAAGTGGGATGGAAAGTTGGTACGTGTAAAAGATGTGCATTATACGGGTGAATACTTTGAGTCGAATGGTTCGGTGAGCAAATGCTCTACGGGCGATCCAGAGGAGGATGGCAATGCCAATGTCTTTGCGCCTACAACGAATAATATAGGATATCCTCAGAGTCGTGTTATTGCCGATGCTAATGGAAAAAAGACTGCTGTCTCTGCTTCGGAATATGCTAAGTTTGCCTATTTCTATATCCCAGGTGCAGATCAAAATGGTATTGAGAATTGTTCTAAGTATGTGGGTGATGTGGTAGGTATCTTAGGTTTCTATAGCGATAATGCAAGGTATGATCCAGCTCCAGACGATTGGTCAATCTCTATTCGTTCGTTAGACGACTTGCAACTCTATGATGCCGAGGGTAATTTGTGGCCACGCAATGAGTACCAAAAATAACTATAGTCTTTACATTATCGATTCTATATTTTGAATTAGACTATGAGTTGGCTAGATATAGTCATACTACTACCGCTCCTCATCGGGCTCGTAAGAGGCCTGATGAGGGGCTTTGTAGTAGAACTCACCGCTATATTGGCGGTTGTGATAGGTTTTATAGGTACCAAGTTGTGGGGTAGTATCTTTTCCGTATGGCTTAGCGAGCAGTTTGCTTGGCCTGAGGCAGTATGTGTGGTGACAGCTTATGCCCTACTCTTCTTAGGCATTACTTTGCTGCTGAATATCCTAGCTAAGTTACTCTCCAAACTGTTTAAGGCAGTCAACTTGGGATGGCTGAATCGTCTTTTTGGTGCTGTGTTTGGTATTGCCAAATGGGGTGTAATCATGCTCTTTGTGGTGTTATGCGTGCATCGTTTAGACCAGCAGTTTCATTACTTGAAAGACGATCTTAAGGAGCAATCTAGTATCTATACCTTGGTGGCTCCGTTGTCAGAAGAGGCATGGTTGTTGCTGAAAGCTCAATCGCCATTATTACCCGATGTGGAGTTAGAGAAGAAGAGTGAGTAGCAGTTTTGCTAGTGCATTGTTATGTACTGTATGGGTTGTTCACGGCTATTCTCTAACCCTCTGATTAGAAAATCAATTTTCCCAAAGTTAATCTTCTTTAAATCGATGCAGCGAATGGTTGCATTGTACATGGTACGGTAATATAAGCGCTGATTTTGCAAGTCGCTGACTATCGTTACTTGTGTAGCACTTGGCATATCGGGCATTATATCAGTGTTGCTGAACTGCAAGCCCAAGGGTATATCAAAGTTATTCATTAGATGAAATGCCTGTGCAACCGTTTTCTCAGTAGTTTTCAGTCTTGGTGCAGTGGTTTGTAAGATAGCAGCACGGACGAATCTGCTAGGAGGAGTCATATCACCTGGCAATCCGAGCAATCCGCTACCGCCTCCGAATGCCTCTAGTGTTAGCTCTCCTATCTCACGTTGAGGCACTGAACCTGGCATAAGATTGACGTAGTTATTGAGGTTGGTGATATGCCATGTAAGTTCAGGAGAATTGGTCAGTACACCTAGTGGATTCTCGTGCACTTTTACCTCTTGATTGATAATCTCTACAACGACTTGTCTGCCCGAAGGTTCGGTCACACGCCAGTGTACAGTAGAGGCACGTGGATCGATGCCAATCACTCGGATGGTAGGTAAGAGAGCAATCATCTCGTCGATTGTAGCGCAGGTACTCAGAACCCATGCCACGAATTGCATATCGCTTACGCACATTGAGTTATCTTCCTCTTTGTATGGCATATATTCGCCATATTGAGGGAAATAGAATAGTCCGGCACCTAAGCCAACTTCATTGATACCTTCCATCACAAAGGCATCGTCTTCAACAGCGATACCTACATAGCCGTAGTTGGCAACGAATTGTTTGCCATTGTTGGTACCATCGGGCAATAGGGAGTACTGCATTTTTCCTCGTGGCATGAGGACATACATGGTGGTGAGTGGTTGAGCCGCCCATTCGATGGTGCGTGCTGTGATGGGTTGATTACTTTGTGTTTGCAGTGTGATACCTGTACACGCATTTGCCTTGGGTAATGTGAAAACCCATGTCATCAAGATGATGAGAAAAAGTTTTGTTTTCATAGTTGTAAGGTTTTAGGTTTAAGTTTTAAAGGTTAGGTTTGGGGTAGAAAATATGAAGGGTATTTATTTCCTGATACTCTCCCCAAGGTAGTATAGGCAAAATCTGTGCCAAAATAGTGTATTGGTCTAAATGCCATAAAATCTCGTATAAAAGTAAACTTTTATTCGAATTATTTGCGTATGTGCATTTTTTGTCGTACCTTTGTAGCGAAATTGCGGCATTAGCACATCGGTAGTGCATCGGCTTCCCAAGCCGAGGAGGCGGGTTCGATTCCCGTATGCCGCTCTTGGTGAGGCGAGAGGCGAGAGGTTAGAGGCGGGAATATATAGTGTATCGGTCTATCGCGGGATATGGGAAGAAAAGCGTATTGCTTTAATCCCCTATTCCGAGGAAAGTCCGGGCAGCGTAGAGCACCACCGCGGTTAATGGCCGTCAGGCAGTGATGTTTGGTCCCTGCAAAAGAGACGAGTAATCCTTAGGGAGGAAGTGATACGAGCATACGGTGGGCTGCAATTCCAAGTATACCGACGTTAGAGCGCTGCTCGCGCGAGTTGGAGGGTAGGAAGCGATAGAAGCATGTAGCAATACATTGCTCAAGATTAATGGTAGACGCCCTTATAGGGTACAGAACCCGGCTTATAGGTACACTATATATTTTTATTAAGATAAGTAATAAAAGAATAATCATAAAAAAGACATGAAAAAACTGTTGTTAATGTTTGCGCTACTATGTGCAATTAGTTTATCGGCTAAGCCTCGCATCGATCGAGCAGAGCCATTGTGCTGGTGGGTGGATATGCAATGTGAATTGACATTATTGTTGCATGGTGAGGATTTATCAGATGCCGAGGTGCATATCAGTCAGTTGCATAATGGTAAGGTGATGAAAGGTGCTTGCACAGGTTTGGTAGTGAAGGGTCAGCACAATGCTGAGAGCAAGAACTATCTGTTTGTGGATCTGGATGTGAAAGAGGCGGGTGATTATCGTATTACGCTGAAGAAGGGTAAGCGTAGTACAAGCGTGGATTATAGTATCTATACTCGTCGTGATGGCAGTCGTGAGCGCGAAGGATTTAGTTCGAAGGATATGATTTACCTGATCATGTCGGATCGATTTGTTGACGGTGATGCGAGCAACAACACGCTGGCAGAGATGGCAGAGGCAGCAGATAAGAGCAATGTACATGGACGTTTTGGTGGTGATATACAGGGTATCATCAATAGTTTAGACCATATCGCATCGTTGGGTGCAACAGCCATTTGGCCTACTCCACTCTTGGAGGACAACGAGGCAGCGTGGTCATATCATGGTTATGCATGTTCGGATTATTACCATATTGATCCTCGCTACGGCAGCAACGAGATGTATTGTGAGTTGGTGGAGAAGGCGCATGAGAAGGGGATAAAGATGATTATGGATATGGTGCCTAATCACTGTGGTGGTACACATTGGTGGATGAAGGATCTTCCTTACCAAGATTGGATCAACCAATTTGATGAGTTTACCAATACCCACAACGTATTTTCTGCTAACTACGATATCAACGCATCTGAGTTTGATCGTAAGCTCTCCAACCGTGGTTGGTTCGACCGTCCAATGCCAGATATGAATCTGGAGAATACAGACCTACTGCAATACTTCAAGCAATGGGCGATATGGTGGATTGAATATGCCAATCTCGACGGTTTGCGTGTGGATACCTATCCATATATAGAGATGATACCAGGTAGCGAATGGGTAAAGGCGATAATGGATGAGTACCCTAATCTGAATATCGTGGGTGAGTGTTGGACTCGTCCTACTCCTGCGGTAGCGTATTGGCAGTCGGGTGTGAAGAACCACAATGGTTTTGATAGTCATTTGCGTAGTGTAATGGACTTCCCGTTAGAAGAAGCTATCCGTCAAGCGTTGGAGAGCAATAACCAAGGTTGGGGCGGTGGTTTGACCCGCGTATATGATGTGCTGACGATGGACTATATGTATGCTGATGTAAATAATATCCTGATTATGCTAGGCAACCACGATATGGATCGTATCACCGATGTTGTGAAAGACCAAGATCCTCGTCGTGTGAAATTAGCAACGGCATTATTGGCCACTATGCGTGGTATACCTCAGGTATTCTATGGCGATGAGTATGGTATGACATCTGCTGACCGTTCTTTGGGTCACTCTACCCTACGCATGCCATTGCCATTGGGTGAGCAAGTCACTGCCGCACAGCAAGATATGTTTGATTACCAAAGTAGATTATTTCAATGGCGCAAGGGCGAGGAAGTGATTCACACGGGTCGTACAATGCACTTTATGAGCCGTGATAATACGTACGGCTTCTTCCGTTATAATGATAATGAGGCAGTATTCGTATTTGCCAATGCAAGTGAAGACAGTCGCACTATACCTACTGGTAACTATGTGGAATTGCTTAGCCAATATAATCCTGTGGGCGTAGATGTGATGACAGGTAAGACATATGACCTTAGTCAGAGAGATATCGTAGTAGAACCACTATCTACGTTGATTGTGAAACTGCAAAAATAGTGAGCCCTTTGTATTGGGAAAAGACACAAAAATAAGCAATGGTAAGATGGTGGGGGTATATGCCCTCACCATTGCCATAGTAGTGGATTATTAGTAATAGATAAGATATGTGCGAGCGCAAATCAACCATAGCCGGTTTAGCGAAAGGAGTGTATAAGGATAGAGGCAGCAAGTTTCTAGCTTTTGCCGAGCCCATCAATGATGAGGATGAGGCAAAAGCACGTATAGCTTGGTATAAAAAGAAGTACCACGATGCTCGCCATGTCTGCTATGCCTATCGACTAGGCGAAAACCTTTGGCGCACGAAAGATGATGGCGAACCCCATGGTACGGCGGGTATGCCTATTCTTCGCAGCATTGATGCGCAACAATTGGACAATATCTTGGTAGTGGTAGTGAGGTATTTCGGTGGAACACTACTAGGTACTGGTGGGTTGATGGTAGCTTATCGAGAGGCGACGAAAGAGGCGTTGAAGGATGCGATGAGGGTATAGGTGAAAGGTGAAAGGTGAAAGGTGAAAGGTGAAAAGTGAAAGGTGAAAGGTGAAAGGTGAAAAGTGAAAGGTGAAAAGTGAAAGGTGAGAGGTTATGAAGATAGCAATATTTCCAGGAAGTTTTGATCCATTTACGATAGGACACTATGACATCGTGATGCGTGGATTGGAGTTGTTTGATGAAGTAATCATCGGCATAGGTCGCAATGGTACGAAACAAGCCACGTTCCCCCTTGAGGAGCGTCTATCGGCCATCCAGCGTGTGTTTGAACATGAACCACGTGTGCGCACAATCCTATATCGTGGATTAACAGTGGATTTTGCCACAGAGTGCGGTGCACAATTTATTTTGCGTGGTGTGCGGTCGGTACAAGACTTTGAATATGAGCGCAGCATGGCCGAGGCCAATAAGCAGTTGAGCGGCATAGAAACAGTGTTGCTATATACAAGGCCGGAGTATGCGCATATATCCTCCACCCTAGTGCGTGATTTGTACGCCCATCATAGAGATATAAAACAATATTTACCTCCAGTAAGATGATGAAACGATATTTTGTGATCATATCCGTGTGGGTATTCGCATCTGCATTACTAGCAGAGTCGGCAACTGCTCGTATTGATAAAAACCTGACCATCTATACGGATGTGATGCGTCAGTTGGATATCAACTATGTAGATACGCTGAACTACGATGACCTGATAGAAACGAGCATCAATCAGATGCTGCGCAAGGTGGACCCATATACGTTGTATATTCCGAAGAGTGAGGATGATGAATTGCGTCGTATAACGCAGGGTAAGTATGGTGGTGTTGGTTCGCTGATCATGTATCGCGACAGCAATGTGTATGTGAGTGAGTTGTACGAGGGTATGCCTGCTCAGTTGGCAGGTTTGTTGCCCGGTGACCGCTTTGTAAAAGTGGATGGTGTAGACTGCGAGGGTAAGAACACAAAGGAGGTGTCAGATTGCTTGCGTGGAAAGCCAGGTACTACGATTAGTTTGGTAGTGGAGCGTGATGGTGAGTTGCTGACAAAGGAGGTGACTAGACGCGATATTCACTTGCCTGCAGTGGGATGTGCTACGGTACTGGAAGACTCGATAGGTTATATCTTCTTTAATGAGTTTACGAGCAATTCGTCACAAGAGTTCTTGGTGGCATTGGATGCGATGGTGCAATCTAACGGGATTAAGCGATTGATAATTGATTTGCGCGGTAATGGTGGTGGTTTGATAGACGAGGCAATACAGATCGTGGGATACTTCGTGCCACGTGATACAGAGGTGGTGTCGACGAAGGGTAAAACAGAACGCAGTAATCGTTCGTATAAGACTCAGACGTCGCCTATCTTCCCGGATATGCCATTGGTGGTATTGGTAAACGACCAGTCGGCTTCGGCGTCGGAGATAGTGGCAGGTTCGTTGCAAGACTTGGGTCGTGCTACGATAGTGGGTGAGCGTACGTTTGGCAAGGGTTTGGTGCAGAATATCCGTCCGATAGCATATGGTGGTCATCTAAAAATAACGACAGCCAAATACTATCTGCCTTCGGGTAGATGTATCCAAGCCATAGACTATGCAGAGCGTCAACGTGGTCATGCATTGCATCGTGATACAGCAGGCGGTATATTGCCAGATGTGGTACTGACGGATTCGCAGAAGTTGGATATCACGTATAACCTATATCGTGACCATCTGTTTTTTGATTACGCCACTCGCTACTACAAGGAGCATGACTCGATAGCGTTGGCAGGTGAGTTTAGGTTGACAGATAGCGATATCGAGGCATTTTGCCAATATCTGGATGAGAAAGAGTTTAGTTATGAGACAGAGACGGGTCGCTACTTGGGTGAGCTGATAGATATGGCCAAGCAGGAAGATATCGACTCGACGCTGCTAGCGGAGTTGGAGGCGTTTAAGCCGAGATTGACAGAGGATTATCGTGCTGCTATCGTTCGTAATAGAAGCGAGGTGGAGCAGTTGTTAGGTGGTGAGATCGTGAAGCGGTACTATTATCATCGTGGTTACTACGAATATCTATTGCGCTACGATAAAGATGTGAAGCGTGCAGTGGAAGTGGTTGCTGCCCAAGAATAAAAAAGAGTGACCACCCACGAATATCATGGATGGCCACAGAATTATATATTGCTGAAAATGTTTATTCGTGTGTAGCGGCGAGTCCGCCCTGTGATGTTTCCTTGTATAGCGAAGGCAAGTCGTGTCCGGTTTGCTTCATAACATCCACGACGCGATCGAAGGTGACATTGTGTGTACCATCGGAGAAGGCCGCATACATATTGCTATCCAGCGCACGCGCAGCAGCAAAGGCGTTGCGTTCGATGCATGGTATCTGAACCAATCCGCAGACGGGGTCGCATGTCATACCTAAGTGGTGCTCAAGGCCCATCTCGGCCGCATATTCGATTTGCGCCAATGTACCTCCAAAGAGTTGGTTAACCGCTGCAGAAGCCATGGCACAAGCTACGCCGACCTCACCCTGGCATCCGACCTCTGCGCCAGAGATGGAGGCATTTTCTTTAACCACATTACCAATCAATCCAGCAGTAGCTAAGGCATGTAAGATGCGCGTTTCTGAGAAGTCGCGCGAGCGCCATGTGTGGTATAGTACGGCAGGTAGTACGCCGCATGAGCCGCATGTGGGTGCAGTAACGATCTTGCCTCCCGATGCATTTTCCTCGCTGACCGCTAGTGCATAGGAGAAGACTAGTCCTCGTGTGCGTAGGTTGTCCTTGTATGCAGCCACCTTGATATAATAGCTAGCGGCTTTGCGACGCAGGTGCAGTGGGCCAGGCAATACGCCCTCGTGGTCCAATCCACGCTCAACTGCCTCACGCATCACTTGCCATACCTCACGGAGGTACTCCCATATCTCTTTGCCCTCGTAATGCTCTACATACTCCCAATAATCCCATCCCATCTTATCGCAATATTCCTTGATATCGGATAGGCGTTTAAGCGGGTAGATGGCTGTGGACGCTTGAGGCGAGAGGTTAGAGGCGAGAAGGCTAAGATGGGATGAATTAGGATCTTCGGCCAGCGCACCTCCTCCGACTGAATATACGATCCAATCGGCAAGCGATTGCCCTACTCCATCCGATGCGCAGAAACGCATGCCATTGGGATGGTAAGGGAGGAAATCGTCGTGCCACACGATCTCAGCTGTGGGTAGTACGTCAAGAATAGCGGCATCAGTAAGGTGGCCTTTGCCAGTGGCCGATAGGCTGCCATATAGATGCACTTGATATTGTGCAGCATTGGGACAATGCTCACGGAAGATTTCAGCTGCCTTACGGGGGCCCATGGTGTGGCTGCTGCTAGGACCATAACCTATGCGGAAAATTTCGCGAATGGTATTCATTGGTAGGTAATGAGTTTTGGAATAAAAAAATAACAGCACAAAGGTAGTGCTTTTTTCTGAATTCTCCAAACAAATGTTTCAAAATTGCATTATAAGATAAAAATTCTTGCATATCTCATAAAATTATCGTAACTTTGCACCCAAATATTCGTTAGTTATTAAGTGTTATGGATAATAAAAGCTTTAAGAAGAAGTTCGCCATTTGGTTTTGGAGTATTGTGGTAGCAGGAATTGGTGCGATTGTGTTGCTATTTTGGTTGATAACCAAAGGTTGGTTGGGTTATTTGCCTCCATTGGATGAGTTGCAAAACCCTAAGAATAAGTATGCCACCGAGGTAATATCTAGCGATATGCAATTGTTGGGTAGGTATTACCGCAATGAGAATCGTGTGAGCGTGGATTATGCAGATATCTCTCCCAATATGATCAATGCGCTGATTGCGACTGAGGATGTGCGCTATTATGACCATACTGGTGTGGATTTCAAATCGCTAATGCGTGCAGTGATGAAATTGGGCAAGGCCGGTGGTGGTAGTACCATTACCCAGCAGTTGGCCAAGCAGTTGTGGTCTCCCCGTGCGAACAATATCTTTGAGCGTGCGCTGCAAAAGCCGATTGAATGGGTGATAGCAACTAAGTTAGAGCGGTTGTACTCGAAGGAAGAGATACTGACAATGTATTTGAATCAGTTTGATTTTTTGTACAATGCAGTAGGTATTAAGTCAGCCGCTCAAGTGTATTTCAGTACGACTCCTGCCGAGCTGACGATAGAGCAGTCTGCGATGCTAGTAGGTATGTGTAAGAATCCTGCTCTGTATAACCCTCGTCGTAGGCCAGAGCGTGCGCTGAGCCGCCGTAACACGGTACTGAGTCAGATGTACAAGTACGATTATATCACGGAGCAAGTGTATGACTCGCTGAAGGTGCTACCAATTGATTTGAAATATCAGTCGGTGGATCATAAGCAGGGTTTAGCCCCTTATTTCCGTGAATACTTGCGCCAAGTGTTGACAGCCAAAGAGCCGAAGAAGAGCAACTACTCGGAGTGGAATATGCTGCAATACGATATTGACAAACGCCAATGGGATGAGAATCCACTATATGGTTTCTGTAACAAGAATCACAAGCCAGATGGCACGCCCTATGACCTATATCAAGATGGTTTGCGTGTGTATACTACGATTGACTCACGTATGCAACAATATGCAGAGGAGGCAGTAAGCGAGCATATGCAGGAGTTGCAAAAGAGTTTCTTCCGTGAGAAACGCAACAAATCGTATGCGCCCTTCTCTCAGGATTTGACTCCTGAAGATATTGATGGTATCATGAATCGTTCGATGCGTCAGACCGACCGTTATCGTGGACTGAAGCAGCAAGGATTGAGCGAGGCGGATATTAAGAAATCGTTTAAGACACCAGTGGCGATGCGTGTATTCTCATACAATGGTCTGATAGACACGGTGATGACACCAATGGATTCGATCAAGTGGAACAAGCATTTTCTGCGTTGTGGTTTTATGTCGATGGATGCGCATTCGGGTGCCGTGAAAGCGTATGTGGGAGGTCCGAACTTTGCTCATTTTCAATACGATATGGTAACGTCTGGTCGTCGTCAGGTGGGTTCTACGATAAAGCCGTATCTATTTACGCTGGCGATGGATGAGGGCATGTGGCCATGCGATAGTACGGTGAATGACTCCATCACATTGGTGGATGCCAATGGTGTGGCGTGGACTCCTCGTGATGACCACCATGCTAACCAATACGAGATGGTAACGCTGAACTGGGGTTTGGAGAAGTCTAGCAACTGGATTACGGCGTATCTGATGTCGCTATTTACGCCAGAGCAGTTGGTGCGTATGATGCGTTCGTTTGGTATAGAAGGTCAATTGGACCCAGTGGTGAGTTTGTGTCTCGGTCCGTGCGAAGTGAGCGTCAAGGAGATGGTGGATGCTTATACGACGTTCCCGAACAAGGGTATTCGTGTAGAGCCACTATATGTGACGCGTATCGAGGATAATAATGGAAATATCCTGGCTACCTTCACGCCTAAGACTTATGAGATTATCAGCGAGACGACATCGTATAAGATGATCTATATGCTGCGCAATGTGATGGATCATGGTACGGGTGTGCGTGCTCGTTTCCGCTATGGTCTGAAGGCTCCGATGGGTGGTAAGACGGGTACATCGCAAAACCACTCGGATGGATGGTTTGTAGGTTTCACTCCATCGTTGGTGAGTGGTGTGTGGGTAGGTGGTGAAGACCGCAGTATCCACTTTGATAATATGGCCGCAGGACAAGGTGCTAATATGGCACTACCAATATGGTCTATCTATATGCAAAAGATATATGCTGACGAGGAGTTGGGATATAGCGTAGAGGAGCAATTTGATGTTCCAGAGTGGTTTGACGCAGAGGCGGGGTGCAAGTGAGACCGCTGCGCTGGTAGAGGTTAGAGATGAAATTATATCTTCGATACATACTGATATGTCTTGGTAGTTGGCTCATATCGATGGGTACTGCTTCCGCCCAACTGAATACCGACCGCATAACTGCGATTGGACGTAATGCGTTGTACTTTGACGACTATGTGCTGAGTATCCAATACTTTAACCAAGTGATCAAACTCAAGCCCTACCTAAGCGAACCCTACCTACTCCGTGCGATTGCCAAGATACAATTGGGTGACTATATGGGCGCGGAACTGGATTGTAACGCCTCCATCGAGCGTAATCCATTTCAGCCAGGTGCGTACTATACCCGTGGATATATTTACCGCCAAACCAATCAATTGGAGAAAGCCGAAGAAGACTTTAATCAGGCATTGGTTTTCGCCCCAGAGAATCGCACGTATATCGCTATGCGAGCAGATGTGTTGGCGGAGATGGAGGAATATGACTTGGCGTTGCAGGACATCAATCACCTGATTCATCGTGATCCTCAATCGGCCTCACTGCACTTTGAGAAAGGTAGTATATGCCTACGTAGCAACGATACAGTATGCGCATTGGAAGCATTTGGTAAAGCTACAGCGTACGACTCTCAAAACCCTGCTAACTGGTCGGCACTGGGATTGGTGCAACTGATGTTGGATGAGCAAGATGAGGCTCTGGCATCGCTAAGCAAATCTATCGAACAGGGTAGCAAATGGGCTGGCGACTATATCAATAGAGGTATCATCTACTATCGCAAACATAACTATCGCAGTGCCTTGGCAGACTATGATAAGGCCGTAGCACTCTCGCCTCGTGATGCGCAATGCTACTACAATCGTGGTGTGCTGCGCCAAGAGTTGGGCGACTATAATCGTGCATTGGAGGACTTTACACAAGCAATCAACTTTGCGCCAGATCGAATAGAACTATACTACCAACGCGGTATGGTACAACTGCAATTGCGTCAATGGCAGGATGCGCTCAACGACTTTCATATCATCATGGCGCGTTATCCCTATTTCTTACCTGCATACTACCTCGCTGCTCAAGCAGAGACATCGCTAGGCAATGGAAAGGAAGCATATCAACTGCGCCAACAAGCATATCATCTAGAGCAGCATAAAGATAGTATCCAATCGCTACAAACAAATATGCAATTGGCAGATAATCAACCACAACAGCGTGACCGTAGGAAAGAGTTTTCTGCTTTGGCGGCACAAAACCAAGAGTCGAACGAGGAAGAGAATAAATACGATAGTGACACGCGTGGAACGGTGCAAAAACGCTATACTGATGTGGTGAATGAGCCAAATATATTCCTCTCGTATTACGCAACCAACAGCAATGCCAATTCGCTACGCCAGACGAATTACTCACATGCAACAGTGGATGCCTATAACCGCACGATGCAGTTGCCCGCACCATTGCGCTTTACCACGCAGGAGATGACGCTGACAGCGGATATGGTGAATCAACACTTTGCCCAGATCAGTAATCTGTCTCATCAAATTGACCTACTTGAGCAGATAGCACGCCCACAGAAGGAAAGCAATACAGAATTGTGCGCTGCGTATATTGCCCGTGCATTTGAGTTTGCATTGGTGCAAGACTATTCTTCGGCATTGGATGATGTGACCCGTGCTATATTGCAGGATGGCAGGCTATACTTCGCATATTTCTGCCGAGCAAACTGGCGGTATAAATTGTTGGAATACAAGCGTGCGATGGGCGAGACGACAGACAAGGCTGACTTTGAATTGATGATGCGTGACTATGATTACGTGATTAACCACCTACCCGACTTCTCGTTTGCCTACTACAACAAAGCCAATATGCTCTGTATCCAACAAGATTTCAAGGCGGCGATATCCTATTACACGCAAGCGATTGCTACAGATAGCGACTTTGCTGAGGCATACTTTAATCGAGGGTTGACCTATATCTATATAGGCGAAAATGATAAAGGCATAGCCGACCTCAGTAAGGCTGGCGAATTAGGAATATATCAAGCATATAACTTAATCACACGCTTCCAATGATGATAAGAACAAGGAATAAGGAACAAGGAGTAAAGACAGCTAGACGAATAATTCTTATTTGTCTTGTTTCTTGGTTCTTGACTCCTGTATCTATCATGAGTCAAGTGTTATACCGCATATCGGGTAACTCGGCGCTCGCACCATCGTATATATTGGCCACCAATCGGATGGTGGATATGCGGTTTATTGATACCATCCCGAATGCATTTAAGTGCTTTGCTGAGTGCGACAAAGTGATTACCGAATTTGCGATGCAAGACTACGAGGCGATAGCCGCCTTGCGTCAGGCAGCCCTCCTACCCGACTCAGTAAGATTGCGCAATTTTTATAGCGATGAGCAATATCAGGAGATAGACGAGAGTCTTCGCATTAATCTGGGTATGGGTTTGGACAAATTAGGTAGGATGAAACCTTCGTATTTGGCAGAGATGTATCGCAATGAATTGATGAAACGTTGGCTGAACTATGATGAAGAATGTACGATGGAGACATTCTTTGAGAAGGTGGCTTTGCAAACGGATATACCGGTATTGGGATTGGATGATGTGGGCGAGACGATGTATATGCTATTTGACCGTGAGCCATTTCATTGGCAATGCGATGAACTACTGAAAGTGATAGAATATCCTGAGAAAGAAGTGCGTTTTGAACGCCAATTGGTGGAGATGTACAAATATGGTCGTTTGGCTGATATGGCATATTTTGTGAAAGGACCTGACAACCAGACATCGCTATCGTACTCTGATTATCAGGTGTTTGCTAAACGTAATAAAGTATGGGTGAAACGACTAACACCCTATTTGAAAGAGGGTAAAGCATTTATCACACTGAATGCCATCTATCTAGGAGGAGATGATGGATTGTTGGCGCAACTGAAAGCCGCAGGGTATCGAGTGAAGGCGGTGAATAAGTAGGTTATAGGTTAGAGGTTAAAGGTTAAAGGTTAGAGGTTAAAGGTTAGAGGCAAGAGGTTAGAGGTTAGAGGTTAGAGGCGAGAGGTTATGGGTAAGATAGGTTCGTTCTTCAATCGCAATGCGTTGTCATTGGCCATGCTAGTAGGTGTGGTGGGTTGTTCTGTGTTTAGACATCTGACGTGGATGTTACCACCACTGATATTCCTAATGCTGTTCTTTACCTTCTGCAAGATTAATCCGCTTGATTTGAGATTGAGGAGATGGCATTGTGTAGTATTGTTGACGCAATTGCTACTGGGGATAGGACTATATTATGGACTACAAGTAATCGGCAATGAGGTGATAAGGCGATTAGGTGAAGGGGTGATAGGAGGAAACGATATTGCTATTATCTCACAGGGATTGATGCTGTGTGTGCTGATGCCAACGGCTACTGCGGCACCAATCATAGCTGGTAAACTAGGGGGAAGTATTCAAAATTTGACCTCATTCACGCTGTTAAGCAATATCGCTACGGCGATTATTGTGCCCGTATTCTTTCCGATAGTCAATCCGAGTGCGGGTATCGAGTTTGATGTTGCATGCTGGATGATACTCAAGAAGATTAGTCCACTATTGCTGGGACCATTCTTTGCAGCGTGGTTGTTGCGGATTGGCTATAATGCATATCATCGCCATAAAGGTACGGGCAAGACATTTACCTTGTCTGCAAAATGGGCACCGATGCCATTCTACGTATGGGTAGTGACGCTGATTATCCTGATGGCAGATTTGACCTATACTCTGATTCATCAGGAGTATAGCTACTGGACAATAGGTATCTTATGCGTGGGTTCGATAGGAACGTGTCTGTTGCAGTTTGGATTGGGTCGCAGGATTGGTTTGCGTTTTCCTGCCACGACCAAGGGTGAGGATTATCATGATGTGCTTATCAATCCAGCTGCAGCGAATTATAGTATGGAACAGGTGAGTCGTATCACAGCGGGGCAAGCCTTTGGACAGAAGAACACTACCCTAGCCATCTGGATGGCTCAAGCGTATCTCGTGCCTGTAGCATCGATGGCCCCTGCCGCCTATATCATTTGGCAGAATCTATTTAACTCGATTCAACTGAGTAGAGAAGGACGAAAAGCAAACAAAAAAGGAGCGTGATGCTCCTTTTTTATTGGTGTAAGGTGGAAGGTGAAAGGTGAAAGGTGAAAGGTGAAAGGTGAAAAGTGTATGGTGGATGGTGTATGGTGTAAGGTGTAAAGTGTAAAGGCGGGGCGGCTGAGCCGCAATTTCTGGGACTTTAATCTATAAACTATTATAACCTCTAACCTTTAACCTATTATAAACTATAACCTCTAGTCTTTAACCAATAACCTATTATAACCTTTAACCTATAACCTAAACTAACTTAGCCAATGCCTCTTTCATGCGGCGCATAGCCTCGATGATAAGGTCTTCGCTGGTGGCATAGGAGAAGCGAATGCAGTTGTCTTCGCCAAAAGCACTACCTGATACGCATGCCACGTGTGCCTCTTGCAAGAGGTAGGTGACCAACTCATCGGCGTTGTGGATGGTTTGTCCGTTGTATTGCTTACCAAAGAAGGCCGTGATATCAGGGAAGAGGTAGAATGCACCTTGTGGCTCAAGCACCTTCATACCAGGGATATCCTTAGCAAGTCCTACGATCAAGTTGCGACGACGATGGAAGGCTTGACGCATTTCCTCAACGCAGGCTTGTGGACCTGTGTATGCAGCTTCTGCAGCTTTTTGCGCGATGGTAGTGGCACAGCTGATGACTTGTCCTTGCAAGCGTTTCACTGCAGTAATCAAGTCTTTGTCATGGCTTGCCAACCATCCGATACGATAACCAGTCATGGCATAAGCTTTGCTGACACCATTGATGATAACGAGGCGGTCTTCGAGCTCAGGGAACTGTGCTAAGGTCTCGTGCTTGCCAGTATAGAGAATGTGTTGGTAAATCTCGTCAGCGAGCACAACCACTTGTGGGTGACGCTTGAGTACTTCTACTAATGCCTTGAGGTTGTCCAAAGTGTAAACGGAGCCTGTAGGGTTGTTAGGAGAGCAGAGCATTAGGAGTTTGGTAGCAGGAGTGATGGCAGCCTCGAGTTGCTCGGCAGTGAGGCAGAAATTGTTGTCCATCGTTGTTTTGACGAGCACGCTCTTGCCTTGGGCAATCTTCACCATCTCTACATAACTTACCCAGCATGGTGTAGGCATGATGACCTCATCGCCGGGGCCAATCAATGCTTCGATAGCATTGCAGATGGCTTGCTTAGCACCTACTGATACAACTATCTCGTTGGCATTGTATGGGCGCACAGGGTAATCCTTGATATCACGATTGAGTGTGTCGGCTATTGCTTGACGCAAAGCTGGGAAACCAGGTGTAGGACCATAATGTGAGATATCGTTGTTGATGGCATCAATAGCGGCTTGCTTGACATGTGCAGGAGCAGGGAAATCAGGTTCGCCCAATGAAAGACCAATCACATCTACTCCTTCGGCACGGAGTTGTTGGCACAAAGCAGCCACTTGCAAAGTAGCTGATTCTTCAAGTGCTGCAATACGTTGTGAAATCTGCATAAGTTGAGTGATGAATTATAAGTTATGAATTATGAGTTCTATTTTGGGTGCAAAGGTAGTGAAAATTTATAAGATACGCAAATTTTTAGGGTACTATATACGAGTTGATAGAAAAAATTATCTCCTAGCCCTAATCGGGCAGAAATCTTATAAATCTAATTATTATCGCTTATTCCGCCCTGTTACGCGGTATTCCGTAATAAATTGCCACCGCTCCTTCGTCGAAACTGGCTTGCAACAATGAACTCACCTTCGTTCGTTAGGGTTGCCGCCGTTTCTCCTCTCCCCACTCGCTCACGAAGCTCGTGGGGGCCCCGATTGGAGCTCGTCGCTGAATCTTCAGTAAAATGTAGCGGAAGCAAAAACTAAAATGAGATTAGACAAAATTTTTAACGGCTAATTGGACGAATGGAACGAAGAAATGTTTAAGATAATTTATGTTGTATTTTTAAAACAAAAATACGGCACAAGTGCCTACAAAAATATATATAAATCAAGAGATAGATTTTATTGGGGTTGAAAGAATGCGCTAGGCGCATTGGCAACCCACACAAAAAGAAGTTGTACGCCGAGAAGATAATGCATATTATAAAAAAGAGAGTGCCGTAGCGACACTCTCTAAGAATATAACTTGGAATAATTGCGAATTATTCAATCACTTGACCTTGAGCGTTGAACTTAACGCCGTCCTTCAGGATAACCAATTGACCGTTCTCGAAGAACTTGGTGACGTTTTGGTTAACGGTTACGTTGTCGATAGCAGAAGGAGTACTTTCGTCTAAGATATAAATTGCAATAGGTTTTTGAGAAGCACTCGCGTAGCAAGAAAATAATGAACTATTTTGATTATATTGCATTACATTGCGAGTGTTCGTTCCTTGTGCGACAACAGAAGCCACACCATCTGTGATAGTAATTTCCCATGAAGAATTGTCAGACAACTCTTCTTGAGTTTTTAATTGATTGTTTGAAGAACTAGCTGCATAGAGATAACCTTCACCTGTATAGAATGCGAATGTGCCATCAATATTTCCTTCTTCAAGAGTCAACACTTGTACTTCGTCGTTGATAATAATGGTATTGCCTTTTTTAGTAATAGCAACTTGTCCACGGTTATTATTGTTTTGTGTAGTACTCAATGCCATGTCAGACTCACTTGCAGCGATCACCACTTGGTTGCCAATTTGTAAGTCAGCTACATCTGTAACTAAAACGAATACATCACCAGATATGGTAGGTTTATCTTCTTCATCTTCACCTTCGCCTGGTTGGTCATCACCTGGTTGGTCATCACCTGGTTGGTCTTCGCTTTCTCCATAAGATACAGCAACCGATTTTACATACAAAGCACACTTTGCTGATGACTGAGTCAACTTAACAACTATTTCACCGGTAGCATTGCCTTCGAATGTATATTCTGTAGCTACATTGGTCAGAGCAACTTCTGCTCCAAATGGATTACCACCAACTGTCACATTTAATTTAGCTTTAGTATTTGATGCGCCCGAAGCATTAACTACAATCTTTTTTACAGGTTCAGTGATTTCGTCGGTAGATACTTGTAAGTAAGAAACCTCTTTTTTACCTGTACCATAGTGAATACCTTTTGTATTATCAAAATTGGATTCTGCGGCATCAGATGTAATAGTCCAAGCATTACCTTTGTCATCAGTGCCAGCACCATCACATTGAGCAGTGAAGGTCAAAGTAGCAGTTTCTGCAAAACTCATCAAACTAATGAGCAGTGCGCTTAAAAATAAAGTAAACTTCTTCATAATTTTTTATTTAAGTAATTTATAAATTTGATTAAATGAGATACAATCACAATCCGTTTGCAAAGGTAATGCTTTTTTTTTATATATACAAATAATCTTACTAATTTAGTAAAAAAACAAGGAGCCTAAAATAAGACTCCTTGCAAAATTAGATATTATTCAGTGGAATATTATTCGATCACTTGACCTTGAGCGTTGTAACGAACGCCGTTTTTGATGATAACCAATTGACCGTTCTCGAAGAACTTGGTGATGTTTTGGTTAACGGTTACGTTGTCAACTGCGGTGGTAGAAGTAGAAAGAATAGTAACTTGACCATCAGCCATCTCTGGAGTGGTATTGTATTTAGTAAGTTTACCAAACAATTGTACCTTGTCTCCTTTTTTAACAGCCTCAGATACAAAGCAATAATATGCTTCAAAAACTTTACCACCATCTTCTGTATCTGCAATCCAAAAACTTTGCTTTCCAGATTTCCATTCATAAGTGTCAGTCACATATCCTACAACTACGTAGGTTAGTTCGGTAGGCACATTGTTTCCGCTCACTGTAAGAGCAATCTCTGCTGCTTCAGCACAAGTTACTTTAGTCGCTTTAGTGAAAGTTTCGACGGTTACTTCACTGGCATTTTCTCCTTTGTAAGCAATGGCTTTAACAGTAGTGGTTTCAGTTATTTCAAATGACTCAGCATATACAAGACTTGCATTAGTTGGTTCTGTACCATCTGTAGTGTAATAAATAGTCGAACCATCAGCAGCAGTAATAGAAACAGTAGTAGATTCAATAAAATCTGCATCACCTGCAACTGCTGGTGCAACGACATAGTCATCAGCAACCTCACCGTATGTAACTTTTATTGTTTGGATACGACGATGACCATTAGTTCCATCTACAGTGAATTTAACAGACTCAGCAATGCCATTCCAGGTTCCAGAAGCATACGCACCATTATCAGTTGTTATCTGGTTTGAATTATCACCAGTACCAAATGTTAATTCAATTTTTGTCAACTTACCAGAAGTAGTTGCGATCGTAAAATATCCACCCGCATACACACGTACTGCACTACCAGTATTATAATATTTAGGTGTATTTTGATTTGTACCTTTATCCAATGTAACAGAAACAGATTCATCTAAAGTAATAGATAGCACTTCCTCTGCATTTTCATAGCCTTGTGCAGAAAGGTCAATATAAACTTCCTTTGCAAAACTCATTGCGCTAATAAGCAGTGCGCTTAAAAATAAAGTAAACTTTTTCATAATTTTTTGTTTTGAATGATTTATAAATTAAGTTAATTGTTTGTCAATTACAATCTGTTTGCAAAGGTACTGCTTTTTTTTGATATAAACAAATAATATCTGTTTTTTTTTATAAAAATAAAACAAGGAGCCGTGGTGGCTCCTTGCTTTAGAAGATATAATCGAAGTTGATTATTTCACAACAGCACCTTGAGCGTTGTATTGAACGCCGTTCTTGATGATGATCAATTGACCGTTAACGATAGCCTTAACAGGAGCAACGGTAGAGTCAATGTTATCAAGAGCAGTTGGAACTTCAGGTTCAACAGTTGGGAAAGTGATAACAAGTGTCTTAGTTGCATATGTCCAAGTGAAGGTGTAATCACCTGCTTCGTCAACAGAAAGAAGCATATTACCAGAGTTGCCTTCCAAACCAGCTACGTCATTAGCATCACGAGTAACATGAGCACCGTTAGCAGTAAATTGTCCATCGACATTGATTCCGAAATCATAGTCGCCTACTGTAGAGATAGTGATAACTACAGAAGCAGTGGCATTATCATCTGCAAGCACAAGAGGTGTGGTGTTAGCCCATCCATCCCAAGCACCTTTGACAGCAATAGCAGGAAGAACAACTACTTCTTCTAACAACTCAGCGGTAGCAGTCACCTCTGCAGTCTCAAGATCGAGTGTAAAGGTCACGTTGTAGCGTCCAGATACAGGAATATTGAGAGTAACATTACCCTTCTCTGGATAAGTAAACCAAGCCCAACTATGATTCACAGCCACTTTGTATTCGATATTACCAGCAGCAAGGGTCACATTCTCTTTTACAAGGAGATAAGTAGTACCATCTGCTTGCTCTACCATGTCGTTAGCAGTATTGCTAGGATCCCATTCTGAGCCAAACAAAGATGTAGATGAACCGGTTACAGTGAAAGGAAGATTACTCAATTCGTCTGCAGTGTACCATCCGTCTATCATATAGAAGTTGTCAGGAGTCCAAACAAGATCATCTGTTTGATTGTCCTCGCCACCTTGACCATTATTGAAGATGACATTAGTGATTTCACTTACCGCTGGATAAGCAATGCCATATATATCATAGCCAAAGAAAGTGGTTATTGCTTCTAATTGTATACCTGGCCATCCATTGTTGCCATCCTCATTCCAAACGTATACCCAAACCTCGTCCCATTCTTTGGTATTGATGAAGTAAACACTCTCGTAAATATAATCGAAGTTAGCTACAAGAGCGCAGTCTGCGAGCACTTCGAAAGTATATTCAGCGTCAGTAGAAACCTCTTCACCGCCTACAGTCCAATTAACGAATACGTAACCCTCATTAGCAGTTGCAGTAAAAGTAGCCTCTGCGCCGTGCTCGAACGAACCTCCACCAGTTACAGTACCAGCCTCAGCAAGGTTAGCAGAAACGGTAACAGTGTATGAAGGCAAGGTCAATGAAACAATGTAGTTGCTATGGTTGAATTCGTATATTGAATTGTACTTCTTCATTGTACCACAAACTACAACTTGAGAACCAACGACAAGATCATCAATAGATGTAAACTGTTCTTGGTTTAATCCTAAACCACCATAGCACTCAAATTTATTACCCTCTTCATCTTGGATCCAATATGTAATATTTCCATAGTTATCATTGAAACTCTCTACCTCAGAGATTTCACCTTTTACATATACTTGCTTGGTTAAGTCGCTGGTAACGTTATCAATCAAAGCAATTGCTTCTGCTACAGTATATGCAGTTTCTGGGGTATTGGAAATATCTACTTTAGGCACAGAGTATGCTTTGTACTCAACCAAATAGCAGCCTGCTCCCAATTCGTATGTTTCACCATATTTAACTAACTTACCACATGCAACCAATGTGTCACCTGCAACGATGTAATCCTCTGTAAATTGAGTATCACCAGCAGCTTCATAGAATTTGTAGAATTGGAATCCTCCCTCTAATGTGATAGTATATGTGTTGCTATTACTATAGAATTGTGCGGTTTTTACAACACCTTTTACATATACATCTTGGTCATCATAGCAGCCACCGTTATATACCTCAATTGCCTCAGCTTCGGTGTAAGGATTAGCTTGGCTATTGTTCAAAGGAAGTTTGATAGTATATGTAGCAGAAGCGACAGAGCTTGTAATCTCACCACTAATTGCAATGGCTTTGATGGTTATTTCACCACATTCATCAAGAACGATAGCTTCTGTATATTCTTCACTATCAGCAGTAGGAGTAGTACCATCTAATGTATAGTAGATTGTTCCTTCTTCAGCAGAAAGAGTAACCTCTTGAGCTTCGGTATATGTACCTTCTGCAAGTGAGAATGTAGGAGCATCAAGAGTTGGAACCTCTGGAGTTCCACCAGCTGCAGCGTAAGTAACAGTGATTTTTGTAATACGACATGTTCCTCCAAAGGTAATTGTAACAGCATTTGCAGAACCTGTCCAATTCTTCGAATCGGTCATTGTACCAACATCTGCAGTATGGGTACCTGCCCAGTTATTGCCATCCGCAGTGAATGCAATTGCAGTAATCACATAGCCAGCTGGAACAGAGATCTGCATATAATGATCTACGTAAACACGAGTTTGGGAATCATTTACATATAAATTGTTACCGCTTCTGGTGTGAAGAATACTTATATCATCTTGCTTTCCATATAAGGTTTCTGTTGTATTTGCGTTGGTACCTGTGAAACTTGTACCCCAAAAAGCATTATTTGGGACAATCTCGTATGTTCCTGCTGTAATTACATTTTCAGTCACATTAATGGTATAACTATCTGTTACAGTTACCTCATCCTCTGTATATGTAACAGTCACTTCTTTTTCTCCAGCCGTTGACATGTCAGGAGTAGAAACTGAAGTAGGAGTAACCACTTTAGTTTCATCTTCTTGAGCCACGTCATTCTTGGTTACGCTATAGGTAGCAGTACAAGTTCCGTCAAATTTGAAAATATCACCTGTTTCATAGTCAGTGGTCGCACCTTCAACAGCAATTGACTTAAGGGTCTTAACGATAACATCAGGTGTTTCACCAGCTTCATAATAGGTAATTACTGCTTTATTGAAGTAAATTGCACCATTAGCAGAAGAAGGACGAGAAATTTCAATAAGGATATCTCCTGTATAGTCGTTAGTGTTTTCAACTGCGAATTCTGTACCTCCAGCAGCAGCAGTCTGACTAGTAAATTTACTTGATTCTCCTAATTTATTGCCACCAATATATACTTTAATTGTAACGTTGGTATTGGCTTTAGAAGTTCCCCATACTTGAATTTTTTCAATTTTTTTAGAAGAGTAAGAAGATGTTGATAACTTTAAATATGACACTGCTTTACTATTGGTGCCCACTTGAATATATGCCTTGTTACTTGTATAGCTACCATCAGATGTGAGTGACCAACTGCCACCTCCACCATCTGTAAGTGTACCGTTTGAAGTAACACCGCTAGAAATAGACAATGTCGCTGTCTCTCCCCACGCGTTTGTTACGCCGAGGGCGAGCATCGCAAATAACGCGAAAAATAGTTTTAAATGTTTCATGATTTTTTGTTTTTTGTTAATAATAAAGTTAATTAATATAAATTGTTGTTCAATTCGTTTCACGTATTTGGCTCTTTATGTTCGCGAAAGTGGCTAAAGCGAAAGTGGCTTCGCTGGCGCTTTACGAATAAAAAAAGGAAATAATAGATTACCTTACCTATCATTTCCCTATCCTATTTCGCCCAACAATCCTTACACCCTGTAGTGTAAAAATAATCGGCGATATTTGCAAATATTTGCTTCATCAAAAGAGTGTCTTAACCATTTTTCTGAAATTGCGCTACAAAGGTACAAATAAATTTACACTCCACCAAATTTATGATGTACAATTTGCAAATTTTAATCAAAAAGTACAAAATCATAGTTGTAATATAAGCAAATACCCCCTACAAAGGTAGGGGGAAAGTATTGGATGGTAATTGAGTGGTAACGGAATGGTAACGAAATGGTAACGTGAAAGAATGTAGAAAGGATGTAGAAAGAATGTATCCTTACTTCTGGAATCTTCCAACCAACTTAATCGCCAAGAATACCAACCAATCAGGCGTATGCTTGAGTAATGGTGTGCAGAGGTGGTTGATCACGCCAGGCATATCGGCTTTCTTGCCACGGAACATCTTCTTGAGGGCACGTTTGACGAGTTTCTCAGGTGGGATAGCCACGGTCAAGTTCACCGCTAAGCGGCGCAAGTGAGGTGCTAAGCCAAAGAGTTCGGTATCTACAGCGCCAGGAGTCATCACAGTGATATGCACACCCTTAGGTTTGAATTCATACCAAAGCGACTTGGAGAAATTGTAGATAAATGCCTTGGTGGCATTGTAGGTTTGGATGCCAGGCATAGCCATCCATGCAGACATAGACGACATATTGAGGATATAGCCCTTTTGGCGTGGTTTGCCACAGAGTTTTTGCGCTTGTTCTTCTGCTGTGAGTTGGCGGTTGATCATCTCCTCGCCAAAGAGGCGGGTGAGTTTGGCCACCGTGATCATATGCAAGTTGAGCATGAGCTCGATGCGCTTCATGCTGGTCTCGCAATAAGGGTTGAAGAAGAAGACGCCAGCGTTGTTGATGAGGATATCCACGACAAGGTGGTTGTCCTTGCAGTATTGGAGCAACTGCTCCGCTGCATCTTGCTTGGAGAGGTCGGCATAGAGAGGAATGGTCTTTACGCCATATTGAGTAGCGAGGTCAGCAGCCACTTGTTGGAGTTCTGCTTCTTGGTTGCTAACCAACAGCAGATCGGTATGATAATCACGCGCGAGTTGGGTGGCATATTGGAGGCCAATACCCGATGAGGCGCCTGTTACTAAAGCTAACATATATTTTTTAGTTGAAAGTTTAAAGTGTAAAGTTTAAAGGCAGGGCGGCTATGCCGCAGTACCTAGCCTATAACCTATAGCGTAGCGTCCTATAGCCTCAAAGAGGCGTCCTATAACCTACTTTTCAGGATACCACATTTGTTCGTACTTGAGGGCTTCCTTCTTGAGGTAAGCAGGGATGTCCTTGTCGCACTCGTGGCACTTCATATCGAGGGTGTACATACGCGCTACGCAGTAATTAGAGCGTTTGCACTCGGAGTGGTATTGCTCCTCGCGCATCTTATTGACGAAGTCGGTGTCGCGTACGAGTGCGTGGCCTATTTGCACGAAGTCGAATCCTGCAGCGAGGGCAGTCTCGGCATTCTCACGTCCCATGACGCCACCGACATAGATGAGAGGCATCTTGAGCGCTGCGCGGAATTGCTTAGCTGTATCGAGGAAGAAAAGTTCTTTGAAAGGCACCGTAGGAATCATCAAGTGACCAACGAAGCGCAATGCAAGGCGTAGCCACCAGAAAGACCATGGGTTCATGTAGTGCGCCAGCCTCTTGATAGGCATAGCACCACCCATGACGGTGAAAGGTGCCTTGCTGACAAAGCCTGCGGTGAGGACGAGAGCGTGTACGCCATGCTTCTCAATCTCTTGTGCGATGCGGATGCACTCCTCTACTTTGAGACCAGACTTGAAGCCGTCGTACATATTGGTCTTGACAACGACTGCCATATCGTCGCCTGCGTGCTCCATGACCTCAGCCATGACCTCGTTCATGAAACGCATGCGGTTCTCGAGCGAACCTCCGTACTCATCGCGACGGCGGTTGGTATATGGCGAGAGGAATTGTGAGATGAGATATCCGTGACCAGCGTGAATCTCCACGCAGTCGAAGCCACACTCACGGCAGAAATCCACGGCATGACCAAATGCCTTGACGATGTCTTTGATTTCCTCTTTCTTAAGCGCACGATGGAGCGTTGGGGAATAGAGGTTGAAGCCGGTGCTGGCGCCTACTGGTAGGCAGTTGCAGGTATAGAAGTGGGTCATGTTGCCACAGTGACCGAGCTGGATGCTGGCTTTAGCGCCTTCGGCATGGATACCGTCGGTGAGGCGCTTGAGGTCCTCTTTGATTTCGTCGTGGATATAGAGTTGACCATCGAAAGACACACCTGAGCGAGTGACCGAGCAGTATGCTACGGTGGTCATGGCTGCCCCACCCCGTGCAACGGCGGTATGATAGTTGTAGAGATCTTGACTAGGTTTGTTGCCGTATGCCATATTCTCGAAAGCGGCACTACGTATAGCGCGGTTGCGCAGAGTGATTGGACCGAGTTTGTGCTCGGTGAAAAGGAGGTTATTGTTCATTGTTCAAAATTGTTCAATGTGGTTCAATGTTGTTCAATGTGGTTCAATGTTGAACGCGAAGCGCTGAACCATACTGAACAGCCTATAGGGCTATTGAACTATTAGTATATAAACGGAATGATACGTTTTAGTTTCTTTTCGTCGAATTCTTTTGCGAATTCAGTCTTGTAGCGGTGATAGATGGAATTCGCGCGAGGAACGAGGTTGCAGCAAGAGAACCAGAAGAAGCTCAATCCAGCCCATGACCATGTCAAGATAGCGAAGCCAAGCCACTCGGTGATTTCTCCAAGATAGTTGGCGCTGGTGACATACTTGTACATACCCTTTTTAGGCAAATAGTGGTTGGTATCCCCAGGTTTGCGTAAGTGGCGAATCACATGGTCGGAATGCATATTGATAACCCATCCGCTAATGAAGACAAGCACACCCAAGATGAAGCGCCAATCGGTGAGCCAAGAAGTAGCATAAGGTGCGAACTGAGGGGCTAAATGGAAGAGCCAATAGCCTTGTATGTATCCATTTACGAGGTTCCAAATCACTGAGAATGCCATGATGATGATAGGCATCTTGCTATTGCCTTTGAGCAGGAATGGGAAGATAAATGATCGTTGGAAATAGTGGAATTGGAATATGAGGAAGAAAATCAGATAAGGAAGCTGGAATTTAACTTCAGACATAGCCCAGAGGTAGAACATCACGACAAAGACAGGCATCTCCATGAGGCACCATCCCACTTTGTTGTTGATAGCAGGTCCCCATTTCTCAGTACGCATTTTGCCATAACCAGCATCTACGAAGTAGAGGGCAACAAACACAACCAATCCTACAAGAAAGAGGACAAAGAGAAAATTATGAAACGATTCCAAAGCAGTAGATATTTCCATAAGCATTATTTTTTAGGCGACTAGGCTATGAGGCGATAAGGCGATAGACTAGAAGCGAATTAGGGCACAAAGTTACTACTATTTTTTGAGATGACCAAATATTTATTAAAATATGTTACACTTTTCTTTGTTTTTGACAAATAAACAGTCCAATAATAATAACAATCATCCCTACCCACTTCCATATAGGCAAATGTTCGTCGAAAATGAAGAACATGAGCAAAGCAGTGAAGACAGGTCTGACATTGTTAAAAACGTTGGCACGCGTGACACCTATTTGTCGTACGGTATAGCAAAATAGAATGAAAGCGGTGACGGAAGCGAAGACGGCCAAGTAAGCTACCGCAAAGAGCGGTGTGATGTCCGTTGAGAGTGATGGGATGGTGTGCAGCAGGGGTTGTCTATCGAAGATTGCCCATACGAGATAGAACAAGAGCAGCGCTACTAGTTGTACGTAGAAGACGATGCTCAAGGAAGAATACTTGGTGGGAATACGTCGCAAGATGATGGTATATCCTACAGACATGCTGACGGTAATGATAGCTAGAAGGACTCCCCATGGATTGCCCAGAGCAAAGTCCTTTGCTCCTACTAGCAGAAGGAGAAGCATGCCGAGTGTAGAAATGATGATGCCAGCGATGTTGTAGCGTGTTACCTTTTCTCGCAAGATGATGAAAGCAAAAATCGGTGCTAAAATAGGCTGTGTGCTAAGCATTGCCTCAGCGATGGTAGGCGAAGCGAAGGATTGATAGGTATATGTCTCGAAAATAAAATACAGGAAGGGTTGAAACAATCCCCCTAGGATGAAAAGCGGTATATCCTGCTTGTCGATAGGTTGCAATCGTAGCACTTCGCTATTGCGGCAAAGCAGTCCGATAGTTAGCATCAGCAGAACAGCCAAAGAAAATCGTAAAACAATGAGGGTCAGTGGAGTGAATACCACCAACGCCTCTTTAACTGCGATGCCAGCTCCCGCCCAGCATAGCATGGCAAAAACCACAGATAGGTATGGGATAAGCTTTTTCACTCTTTCTTAGATCGTTTGGAAGCACGCTCGGTGCGGCGTTGTGCACGGGCTTTCTGACGACCTTTGATGCGTGTATCGATATTGTCCGCCAACTCCATAATCATATCAGATAGACGGTCCTGACGCTCGATTTGATCGAACTTGCGACGACGCATATCGTCTTGCATCAAGAGGTTGAATTTGAATTGTCCGTCACGGAATCCATCTCTCAGACATGCTGCCTTGAAGCGTGAATATGCGTTGCTCAAGAGGATGTGAGCTTGTGGTTCTTTGAGGCGGAAGGAAGCGCGTTTGGATTCGTATTCATTGTTGATTTCCTGCAACTTACGATCAACGACCTTGGTAAATTCGTCTGCCGTTGGTTGATCAATATCCTCATCAACAAACTCGTAGTAGAAATGGTATTTCGACTCACGTATATCAGCAAATCCGACGAAGAACTTGGTCTTGATGCCCATCAATTCCTCGGCCTTATGTACTGCGTCGATAAACTGTGGTTCGTAGAGCTTTTCACCCGTCATCGATACGATGCCATTGACCTTAGAGACCATGTGTACGGTAGGTGAATTGTAGAATCGTCCGCCGACTTCGACGAGGTCGTTCATATTGTAGCGGAAGAGACCCGAGTAGGTTGTGACATAGGCGCAATAGCGTTTGCCTTGTTCGAGTTCGTGGATTTGCAAGAAATGCTTGTGTGGTTTGTCCAGTTCGCTCTCCTCAACAAACTCGTAGTAGTGGAAGTGGGGGAATAGTACGGACTCATTGGTATCATCCAGCGAGAAGCCGAATCGACATTCTGTGGCGATATAGCCGAGTTCTTGGTAGAAAGTTTTGTCCCAATTGAATTGGTCCATGTATTTCTCCATATATATTTTGGTGTTTCCACATTTCCATGTAGAGAGCAATTGGAGCCATGGCCAGAAGTGCTTAGGTTCTAATTTGCCGTGCTCCTTGAGTAGCTGGCGCAGCTCTGCAGCTCGCTCTGGCTGAGGAGACATATAGGCATGTAGTTCCTCACGGATGTATTCGGAAATGTCGAAGTTCCAGCTGAGTGTACCTTTTTCGATATCGTCAATCATCTCTTCGACATTCTCATTGAGAGTGCGTAGGAGCTCGAGAATTGTAGAAGGATTGGCGGTAGCCCAAAGTGTCACATCACGGTATTGCATGGCGAGTCGCATGAGTGTGTAGTTGCGTGCCGCATAGTCGTCGATTGACATGACGCAAGCAGGGGCCGTATAATGCTTCTTGATGATTTTTGGGACGTCTCTCACGAGGACTCCACTCACTGAGCCAAAGATGGTGCCATCAGGTGCATAGCCCTCTAGTTCCTTGCCGACGGTAGTGAAGAGGTGCCCACCAAAGATGCGGCTACGATGGCAAATGAAGTTCCATATCCAAATATGGGTCATTTTGCCGTAGACATCTTTAAGATACTTATGTGTCATTGGAATCCACTTAGGTTCGGATGTAGTTCCCGATGTGGTGGCATACATGTCTGGTTTGCCAGGGAAGAGGATATCCGTCTCGCCATTCTTGTGGCGCTCGACGTATGGTCTAAGGGGCTCGAAGCTGTCATTGACGGGCACATACTGGCGATATAGTCGGAATAGGTCGTCAGCGCTAGTGGCAGATAGAATGCGATCAAAATGATGCTCTTTGCCATAGACGGTGTCGCGTGATATCGTCAAAATATCGCGTAGTGTTTGCTCAGCAGCGTGCTTAGGATGACGACTCCAATAATTCAAGCGCAAGCGTTGTAATCCACCCACTAAACATAGCGCCGTATTAATCAGCCAAGGATAAGGCAAAGCATTTCCCTGCTGATCCAAATAAGTTTTTTTCTTCATAATAGTTGTTGCTCTATGATCGTCCATTTTCCACAACACGCACACTAACAACACATTAGACCATCAAAATATCCTTATCTTGCGCAAAATGCCCAAAATCCGCTGCAAAGATACAATTTATTTTTGATATACGCAAATATCGGACGTAAAATGTATGATAAAAGGGAAGAATATTTTAGATTAAGCATGAATTAACCGTGCAGTGAATTTAGGAAAAGACAAGATAAGCATCAAGATACTCTACTGTGCAGCAAAAAACAAGAAAAAAATTTGGTAGAATGAAAAAAAAATTGTATCTTTGCAGCGTAATTATAGACCACCCAAAATATTAAGATTATGAATTATCGATTTTCTGGCAAAAGCGGTTTGCAACTACCACTGGTATCCCTGGGTTTATGGCATAATTTTGGCAGCGCAGATCCCTCGGATGTAGCTCGTGCAATGCTGTTGCACGCATGGGATAATGGCGTAACTCATTTTGATATAGCCAACAATTATGGTCCTGCTCCAGGTACGGCTGAGATGACGTTTGGCAGAGTATTGCGCGAAGATTTAGCGTCGCATCGTGATGAGATGATTATCTCCTCCAAAGCAGGCTATTTGATGTGGGATGGTCCTTATGGCGATGGTGGTTCGCGCAAGTACTTGATTGCGTCGTGCGACCAGAGTTTGAAGCGTACGGGATTGGAGTATTTTGATATATTCTATTCGCATCGTTACGACCCTAACACTCCGATAGAGGAGACGATGCAAGCACTGGTGGACATTGTGCGGGCCGGCAAGGCGCTGTATGTAGGCATAAGCAATTATCCCGCAGATAAGCAGGAGGAGGCGTATAGGTATCTTCAAGCGGCGCATGTACCGTGCGTGATTAGTCAATACAAAGCAAGTATACTTTGCCCCGAGACGTTGCAGGAGAATATGCCTGTGGCCAAGGCTCATGGTTCGGGCTTTATCTGCTTCTCCCCTTTGGCTCAGGGATTATTGACAGACCGTTATCTGCATGGTATTCCCGCAGGTAGTCGTGCGAGCAAGAATGTGTTTCTTCGTCCGGAGCACGTGACGGAGGAGGCGGTAGTTCGTGCACAGCGCTTGGGTGCTATCGCAGCCGAACGCGGTCAGACGTTGGCTCAGATGGCCATCTCATGGTTGTTGGCCCAAGATGTGACGAGCGTGATTGTAGGTGCGAGCAGTGTCAAGCAATTGGATGATAATCTGCAGGCGATTAAAAATATACAGTTCACGGAAGAGGAAATGAGGTTGATTGGGCGAGAGGCGAGAGAATAGAGAGGATGCACATCAACGAATTGCAACAACTGCTGGGCATGCATCCAGAATTGGATGTACTGACACAAGAATTAAGTAAGAAGGGGAATAAACACTTCTTGCTGAAGGGTTTGCATGCCTCAGCCAGAGCATTGATATTGCATTCGCTAGCGACTCGATTGCATGCACAGGGCAAAGGTAGGGTAAGCTGCATCGTGGTAGATAATGCGGATGATGCGCAATACCTATATGCCGATCTACGTACAGTGGGTAGTGATAAGGAGGTGTACTACTTCCCAGCCGCTCATCGTCGTCGTCAAGAAAAGGACGAAGCGCTGGCGGTACAGCGAATGGAAGTGCTGAGTGCGCTACTTAGGAGTAAGGAAGGCGGAAGCCATTTAGATTCAATCATTGTTACTTACCCAGAGGCGTTGGCGGATAGTGTGCCCAATCCGAAGGCATTGGAGGCGAATAAAATATCATTGAGTGTAGGCGAAGAAATAGCCATCTCAACGCTGACAAATATGCTGCTGGAGCTGGCATTTAAGCGAGTGGATTTTGTGTACGAGCCTGGTCAGTTTGCAGTACGTGGTGGTATTGTGGATATCTATAGTTACGCGCATGATATACCGTTTCGAATAGACTTCTTTGGTGATGAAATAGACTCCATTCGCGAATTTGAATTAGAGACACAACTCTCTCAAAATAAGGTAGATAGCATAGATATTGTCTCTGCCAACTCCAATAGTGATACAGAAACACTGATTCTTGCGTATTTGCCAGAGAATACGTTGTGGATAAGCAATGATTTTTCGCTGATTAGGTATAAATACGAAGGTGCGATTAGCAATCAAGATACGACATTATTGACCAAAGCCATAGAAGAAAGTGCGACCATTGAGATTGGAAATAAATCGACGTTCGTAGCATACGACAGCATCAGTTTTGACACGTTGCCTCAGCCCACCTTCAACAAGCAATTTGATCTGCTAACGGAAGATTTGAGTGAGCGTTTGAAAGCGGGTTATCGTATTTACATTTTGGCGGATCAAGTGAAGCAAACGGACCGATTGAAGTCGATTTTTGAAGATATAGCTAGTCATCAAAACAGCACTCCTATCACGTTTACGGCAGTCAATAGCACGTTGCATGAAGGATTTATCGATCATGGTGCAAAGCTATGTTGCTATACCGACCATCAGATATTTGAGCGCTATCATCGTGTGAGTATGCGTTCGGAGAATGCTCGTCGCGGTAAGGCAATCATGACGTTGAAGGAGTTGAACCAGTTGCAGGTAGGTGATTATGTGGTGCATGTGGATCATGGTATAGGTCAGTTTGCTGGTTTGGTGACGACACATTTTAATGGTCGTTCTCAAGAAACGATCAAACTGGTATATCGTAATAATGACACGATTTTTGTTAGTATCCACAACCTGCATCGTATATCAAAGTACAAAGGTAAAGACGGTAGTACTCCTACGATATCTCGTCTAGGTTCTGGCGCCTGGGAGCGGATGAAAGAGCGCACGAAAGACAAAGTAAAGGAGATAGCGCGAGATTTGATACAACTATATGCCACACGTAAGCAGCAAGCAGGTTTTGCCTATTCTCCTGACGGCTATATGCAGCATGAGTTGGAGGCCTCCTTCCTCTACGAAGATACTCCGGATCAAGCTAAAGCGACGTTGGATATCAAGCATGATATGGAGAGCAGGATGCCGATGGACCGTTTGGTGTGTGGTGATGTAGGTTTTGGAAAGACAGAGGTGGCCATGCGAGCCGCCTTCAAAGCCGCCACAGATGGTAAGCAGGTGGCGGTATTGGTACCGACGACGGTATTGGCCTTGCAGCACTTTAACACATTCAGAGAGCGTTTTCGTGATTTCCCTGTTCGTGTGGAGTATATCAGTAGGGGTAAGACTGCGAAAGAAGTGAAGGAGCTGTTGCAGGAGTTGAAGGAAGGAAAAATAGATATCCTGATAGGAACGCATAAGTTGGTAGGGAAGCAAGTGGTATGGAAGGATTTGGGTTTGCTGATTATCGACGAGGAGCAGAAGTTTGGTGTAGCTGTGAAGGAGAAGTTGAAGGCGCTTCGCACGAATGTGGATGTGCTGACGTTGACGGCAACGCCCATCCCACGCACGCTACAGTTCTCGCTGTTGGGAGCTCGCGATTTGAGTGTGATTACTACTCCCCCACCCAATCGTTATCCAGTTCAAACAGAGCTGATTACGTTGGATGACGAGGATATCATGAAAGAGGCGATAGCATTGGAGATGGAGCGTAATGGACAAATTTACGTGGTCTGCAATCGGATTGAGATGTTGCCTCGTATAGAGCAGCGTATTCATCGTTTGTGTCCTGAAGCTCGCACGATCATTGCTCATGGTCAGATGCCTCAAGGAGAGATGGAGAAGGCGTTGGAGGATTTTATTAATTACGATTACGACATACTGATATCAACAACGATCATCGAGTCGGGCGTGGATATATCGAATGTGAATACGATTATTATCCACTCGGCGCAGCATTATGGTTTGTCAGATTTGCATCAATTGCGTGGTCGTGTGGGCAGGTCGAACCGCAAAGCATATTGCTATCTGATCACGCCTGATAGGGAATTGCTGACGTCGGACGCTCGTCGCAGGTTGGATGCGCTGACGACCTTTGCGGAGTTGGGTGCCGGCTTTCAGTTGGCGATGCAAGATTTGGATATACGTGGAGCGGGCAACATGTTGGGTTCGGAGCAAAGTGGATTTATAGCTGATTTGGGATACGATACCTATCAACGCATCCTGAACGAGGCGATGCAAGAGCTGAAGGATGAGTTGTCGTTGGATTTATCGTTTGGCATCGAGCAGACTATCGGTCATAGTGATGAAAAATTATGGTGCAATGATAGTCAGTTGGAAAGTGACTTATCGTTGGGATTTCCAAGCACATACATTGAAAACATATCCGAGCGCATCAGCTTGTACCGCGAATTAGACAGTCTGCCGAACGAAGATGCTCTTCTGGAATACCAGAAGCGTTTGATTGATCGTTTTGGTCCATTACCTGATGAGGCAGAGCAACTGCTGGATGTGGTGCGATTGCGATGGCTATGCTGCAAGATGGGCATTGAGAAAGTGATTCTGAAGCAGGAGCGCTTGAGTTTGTATTTTACGACGAAGAGTGAGAAATACTGGCAGTCAGATACTTTTGGGAAGATTATAGAGTATATTTACTCTCGTGCTCAGCGTTGCCGTATGGTGGAGGACAAAGATCGTCAAGGTAAGCCGACAGGCAAGCGTTATGCGGTAGTTCAACAAGTGAAAACGATAGGTGGTGTGTTAACGTTATTGAACAAAATCAACGAAACCAAGAAAGAGGACAAATGAAAAAGCGTGTACTCATAGGCATGTCAGGTGGTATAGACTCTACCGTAGCAGCCATATTGCTGCAAGAACAAGGTTATGAACTAGTGGGCGCCACCTTTCGTACGTTTGACTCGATGAAAGAATCTTGTCTGGCGAAGGAGAAAGGATGTTGCTCGGTGGAAAGCATCGTAGAGGCGCAGCGTATGGCAGCTAGTTTAGGATTTGAGCATCATATATTGGATTTTAGGGAAACATTTCGTGAGCATGTCATCAGTAATTTTATAGATGAATACAGTCATGGTAGAACCCCAAACCCATGCGTGCTGTGCAACTCGCATATCAAGTGGGGTAAACTGATGCAGGCAGCCACAGCATATAATTGCGACTATATTGCGACTGGGCACTACGCACAAATTGCCACATACCGGGATCATGTATACCTGAAGAAGGCCGTAGATACGCATAAGGATCAAACGTATTTTCTCTGGATGCTCACCGAAGAAAATCTGCGCAAGACGCTCTTTCCGCTGGGTGGATTGACCAAATCGGAAGTGCGTCAGATAGCACTGGATCATGGTTATGAAGCATTGAGCAAGAAAGCAGAGAGTCAAGAGATATGCTTTGTACCGAATAATGATTATCGCGTGTTTCTTGCCGAGCAAGGTGTATCCATAGCATCAGGCAATTATATTGATGATTCAGGAAAGATTCTAGGTACGCATCAAGGGTATTGCAACTACACGATCGGTCAACGTAAAGGCTTGGGAATCGCATTGGGTAGTCCCAAATATGTCACGAAGATAGATGCGGTCAAAAATACCGTGACATTAGGTGATCATGATGCATTATATAGCCGCGAGGTGCTTGCTTGCGACATGCGCGTGCGTGATATGGAATGGTTGAAGGAGTCTCCTGCTATACAAGCTCGTATCCGCTATAAGTCGCCAGCGGTAGATGGTGTTGTGAGTATCATAGACGATGAACACCTACGCATAGCGTTCGATTCGCCGGTATGGGGTGTGACACCAGGTCAATCCTTGGTGATATACAAAGATGATTTGGTAGTAGGCGGTGGAATATTGACAACCGAGAGTTAAGAAGGAGATAATAGCGTTAGGTACGCTGGTGTTTCCATCGGTTGTGCGTCCACAACCATTGTGCAGGTTGCTGCAGGATATTGTCTTGAATCAAGCGTGCATACGTAAGTGTGATTTCATTCTCAGGCAAAGCAGCGGGATTGTCCGTAATAAGCTCAAAATGAATGCGATAGTATCCACGTTGTGGTGATGTGATATTGGCATATACGACTCCAAGATCAAACTTACGAGCTAGCACTTCGCCGCCATCTAGGAAGGCAGTGTCTTGATGGAGGAAAGTGGTCCAAGTGTGTGCATTGCGTGGTGAAGGTTTTTGGTCGGCTATCAAACCAATCACAAAGGGATGATTAGCATGGCGCAATTGTACCAACTTGCGCAAGAGTAGATTCTTCTCGACACATTCTCCACCTCGTTTGCTTCGCAAAAGTAACATAGCTTGATCCGCTTTAGTATTCTTTTGCTTGCGATAGACGTTGTATTCGACGATGGATGGGTCGGTGAATTGTTTGCCGACATCCGCAATCCACTCCCAGTTGCACATATGTCCAAGATAAGCAATCACTCCGTGCTTCTTACGCGCCAAATCCTCGAGCACAGACATATTCTCAAATACCACACGCTCGCGCATTTCCTGGTCACTGATTCGGTAGCCATAGATGATCTCAACGAGTAAATCAGCAAAATGGTGGTAGAAAGCGTTGATTATGGCGCTGCGCTCGACCTCCGACTTCTCAGGGAAGGACAAAGCGATATTCTTACGAACCAATTTCAATCGATATCGCAGGACGTGCCTCACCAATGGATAGATGATATAATCCGCTAATAGATAGAGGATTGGCAGAGGTAGCAGACTGAATATGCGAATCAAAAGTAACATTTTATTTATAAGGGTTTCCCACTAATAACACTGATTTTCACTGATATTCCTTGTAATCCGTGTTCATCCGTGAAATCTGTGGGAAGCAATTAGTGTTTATAGAATCGTTGGCAAATAAACAAAGAGGAAATACGTCACTGGCACAGCTAGGAGCAAGCTATCAAAACGGTCCAACACACCGCCATGACCAGGCATGAACTTACCCGAATCTTTGACACCCAAAGTGCGCTTGAATAGGCTCTCCATCAAATCACCCAATGTACCAAAGGCACCTGCGAACAAAGCAAAGAACAAACTATTACTCAAGGTCATATCACCCATCCATCCTACACGGAAGAACACGTAACCTGCTATCAAATCAAATACAAATCCGCCTATCAATCCTTCCCACGATTTGGCAGGGCTCACACGAGGAAACATCTTGTGATTACCACCCTTGCGCTTTGCCATTAGGCTGCCCACGATATACGCACCGCTATCATTCACCCATAGCAAAATAAATAGTGCCAACATCAGCCATTTGCTGTGCATCAAGACACCATTCATCAAGGCAAAAGGCAAAGCTATCATCAGTTGTCCAGCACAAAGATTGCCCCAGGAATGAATAGGCTGTACCTGTGGACGGAAGAGGTGGGTGATTAGGGCAAGCAGCATGACAGCTACATATGCCACCAGCAAACCACGCCAAATCCAATCGCCAAAGAAGAGGAAATACAACGTACTATACAGCAGTGCATTCGATATCATGGCATAGGTCATTGTCTTGATATCAGAACCCACCAATGCATGAAATTCACGCACAGCTAACGTGCTGACTATCATAAACAATATGCCAAAAAGCAAAGGATGTCCGCCAAAGCAAAGAGGTTGTACTAAGATGGAGCCAATAACCAATCCGGCATAGACAATGGCAGAGAGGGTTCGAGTGATGAAATTATTCATGTTCGTATTTTTTTACTAAATAATTTGCAAAGGTAGCAAAAAAATCGTAACTTTGCAAACAATTTAACAAAAACATATCATTATTATGGCAAATTCGAATATTGAACTCAGTTTGATGGATGCTGAGGAGAGAGAACAATTGGAGTATATCTGGAATCTTATTCCAGCAGAAGATCGCGAAGGAATGACCCAAGCAGATGTACTAATGGTACTAGATTTGATGGACGATTATCTCGTATCACAGGGCTTGCTGCAAGAAGAGGACAATAGCGACGAAGTCACCTACTTGGAAGGCGAAATAGACGAAACAGAGCAACTCAATTACCTCATCGAGCATACCAAAACATTAGGACGTCCATTAACAAGCGAACAATTGCAACTCATCATGGATGGCGAATTGCAGTTTGGTATCGAACAAGGATACTACGAAGAAGAATAAGGCACATTAGCCCTGTTGGGCGATGGTCAATACATAACGGTGATTCGCATTGTCAAATGATGTGAATCGGGTGTTAGGTGTAGCAGAAAGCACCTCATGCAAGTCAGAGATGATACCTGTGGCTTGCATTTTTAGTACCGCCTCCTTTTGTGTCCATAGGCGTGTGAATGCCCAATCTGGATCATCGGATGATAGGATAGCTGCTTGCTCAGAAGCATTCATGGTCTTGTGCATCAACGCCTCCTTAAATGGGCGCACCGACTCAATATCAATGCCTATTGGTTGGATATCCACAGCCACCGCAATACCCTCTTTGCAATGCGAGATGGAGAAATATGGTCCGCCCTGAATAGACGGCGCACCATATTCATTATAATCAAAGACTGGCTGCTGAATATCGCTCCCCCACTCTCTCAGCAATTCGCATAAGAGTTCGTAAGACTTTAAGCAGCAGTATTGACCAAAGAGATGTGAAAAACGCAATGCTTGTTCGCGTCGTTGATCAGATACCAAAGGCAGCAGACGAGCCACCTCCTCTGCCGTACACTGCTCCATATCATCGAAGATGCGATAAATCATTGATTGGTAAGGCGTTGAGGATTTTAGAATATTCCTAATTTGCGAATCAGGCGCAGCAAGCATGTTGGTATCAGTGCCACAAAAAAGAGCAAGATATGATTCCACAACGCAGGCACCGTCACCTTAGCACGCCCACGAAACATGGCATTCACACCACGGCGCGCCAAATGTTCGGGAGAAACAATATACCCCATCACTAAGCCCATCTTAGTCAGCCAACCACGTATATTATACAAGCCCGTATTCACGGCTCCTGGACTGACATTGGTGATAATCACCCCATGATTTTTCATCTCAATATGGGTAGAACGCGTGAAGTTTTGCAAGAACGCTTTGGTGGCACCATAGGTACCCAGTCGCTGTACGGCTATGCTGGCTGTGATGGAGCACATATTCAGCACATATCCCTTGCCACGATGCTTCATGTCTTTTGCAAAATAATACTGCAACATAGCAGGGGTGACCATATGCAGATTCAGAATCAGCATATTGAATCTTTCGGAATCGTCCAAGAAGTCACAATCGTGATACACCCCCGCATTGTTGATTAGCACTTCCACTTCAATGCCTTGCGCATGGCAGTAGTCGTATAATTCCTTGGCTGCCTGCTGACGTCCTAAGTCCATCACTAGCGACAGTACTTGTACTGCATAGGCAGCTCGTAATGCCTCTGCACGCTCATGTATCGCCTCCTCATTGCTGACGATAAGCAAATCATATCCCCTTTGCGCCATCACATGCGCATATTGCAATCCTATGCCCGAACTGGCACCTGTAATCAATGCAAACATATGTAATTTTGATTTTTGAATTACGAACAAAAAAACAATACCAATAATTGCCCTCCCATCACGCGCAGGAACATGGTGAGCGGATAGACCGTGGCATAGACCACCGACGCTTGGTCGTTGTGCGATGAAAGACTCTCAGCGTAGCCTAATGCTGGGGCACCAGTCATAGCACCTATCAGCAGACCTACCACCTTAAAGAAGTTGATTTTCATACCCTTATAAGCAATAAAACCTACGACTACGAGCGGTATCATGGTAATCAACACACCATACACCACCCACATATAGCCTCCATCCAAAATGGTATTCACGAAGCCATCACCTACACTCAAACCCACCGCAGCCAAAAACAACGTCAAACCCACCTGACGCAACATCATATTGGCACTCGTCGTGGCAAAAGTCACCATACTATAATATGGGCCGAAGCGACCAATCAGCAACGCCACAATCAGCGAGCCACCTGCCAAACCCAACTTGAAGGACTGGTTCATACCTGGTATCGCTATTGGCAAAGACCCCAGCAACACACCCAAGAAGATACCGAAGAAGATGGGCATCAGATTAGGCAAATCCAAACGCTTGAGCTCATTACCAAACATCTCCGCCACATGGCGCACATCATCCCGATCGCCGACGACCATGATGCGATCGCCAAGTTGCAATACGAAATCGGGTGTTGCCAGCAACTCCACACCCGCACGATTGATACGTGTGATGGTGGCATGATAGCGATGGCGGACATCAAAACTGCTCAAACGCTTACCATTGCACTCCGTGCGAGTGACTACCACACGGCGAGAAATCAAATGGTCGGAGCGCTCACGACCACGAAAGCCATAATGAGTCATCTCGCCTAAGACTTGTAAATCCTTCTCATGGCGCTTATCACTCACGATGCGAATCACATCATTAGGGTACAATACGGTAGTCGCATCTACCAATTCATCTCGTCCATCCTCATGCGTTACGCGGCTGACTAACATCTTATCCACGGGGCAAAGGTCATGCAGTTCCTTCAGTGTGATTGCATGATCTATCATCAAACGAATATCCACACAGATTGGATCATCATCCGACACATGCTCTTGGCGTAACTTCTCATCTTCTTGACGCAAGTTAACACGACAACAAAAACGAATCAACTCAAAGGAGAGTATCAAGCCGACTATACTCAAAGGATATGCCAATGCATAACCCATAGCAATATCGGGTGATACCTCACCTAACAAATCTGCTGCTGTCTGCTGCACGGCACCCAAGGATGGCGTATTCATTACCGCACCCGACATGATACCAGCCATGGTAGTCATCTCGATGCCTGTGAGATAATGCAATGCGATTGCTATGCCACAGCCTAATAGTACAATAGTAACTGCTAGGAGATTCAATCGCAAGCCATTTTTGCCAAAGGGAGCGAAGGATGGTCCCACCTGTAAACCAATGGAATAGACAAACAATATCAATCCAAAATTCTTTGCAAAATGGCTGACTTGCGGATCAATTGAAATGCCAAAAGAAGAAAGGATGATTCCAACAAATAGTATCCATGTGATACCCAACGAGAAGTTCTTAATACGCAAATGCTCGCCTGCCCACAGACCAAGGCATACAGTCAGCGTTAGTAGCACAATGGATTGTGTCACTGAAGGTGTCAAAAATAATTCTCGTATGTATTCCATATTTGGTGTTTAGTGAACGCCCTGCGGGCTACTGTTTAGTGTTTAGTGATTTGATTAGTTCTACCAACGCCGCAGTGACTGCACGCTGGGTGATTTGTTCACGCTCGCGGGCTACGCCAAAATGAAAACATTTGGCTATTGTACCCTCAGGCATTGCCCATGCTATCCACACTGTACCTACTGGCTTTTCGGCAGTACCTCCTGTAGGGCCTGCAATACCAGAGGTCGCTATGGCATAATCGGTGCGCATTAGATTGCGAACACCCTCCGCCATCTGGCGAACAGTTTGTTCGCTTACTGCGCCATGCTCCACCAATGTATCATGCTTCACACCCAGCACTTGCTCTTTGATACGATTATCATAGGCCACTACCGAACCCATGTAATATGCCGAGGAGCCCGACTGGGCATTCAGCGCAGCTGCCATGCGGCCGCCTGTGCAACTCTCTGCGGTGGCAATCGTTTGCTGACGTTCTTTGAGCAGATTGCCTAAGATCGTTTCTAGAGGCAAGTCTTCGGTGGCAATCAGGTAATCTGCTATTAGTGGCATGAGCGCGGCTAATTGCCTTTCTATATCTTCGTTGGTTGCTTCGCCATAGCTGCTCAATCGCAAGCGAATAATGCCATCTTTGGGCAAGTATGCCAAGTGCATGGTTGTAGGTAAAGCATTCTCCCAGTCTTCAATCAGAATAGCCAAGGTGGACTCTGCTATACCATAGAGCATCCAGGTGCGATGAATAATTTCCCCTTGTTTCTTAATGATTTTTTCTTTTAGAAAAGGCATCACCTGCTCTGTCATCGCAATCTTCATCTCATGTGGTACACCAGGCATTGCAATGAGTGTTTTGGGCTGATAATCAATTTCTTTTTGGAAAACCATAATCGGTGCACTACCTACTCTATTGGTCAAAATCTTCGCACTCTCAGGGACGAGCCATTGGGTAGCGGTCAAGCGATTGAGTACATCGGGGCGCCCCTTATATAACTCATGTATGTGCTCACGCACGAGCGAGTCTTCCACTAAGGTAGTGTTAAAATACTCACACATCACATGTTTGGTGATATCATCTTTAGTGGGGCCCAAGCCACCAGTAGTCAGCACAATATCAGCACGAGAGAAGGCCTCATCCAAGGCCTGGAGGATATGTGCACGGTCATCATGTACAGATGTAATCTGATACAATTCAATTCCCGCCTCATTAAGCCGCTGTGCCATCCAAGCAGAATTGGTATCGACAACCTGTCCTATCAGCAGTTCGTCGCCAATGGTAATTATTTCTGCGCGCATTGCTTCTTCCACTCTTCAGCAGTTAGACATAATTCATCGTACCATTCTTGACCGAAACGACGGACAAGTGGTTCTTTAAGAAACTGATAGATAGGTAGATGGAGTTTCTTTCCTAACACACGCGCACAATGGCAAATATCCCAGCGATGGTACTCCACGCCGATCATATCGCCCACTTGATTGAGGCGAATAGGATATAGATGACAAGAGATGGGTTTCTTGAAATCAATTTTACCTGCGTTGTATGCTTTCTCTATCAGGCAGTAGCACCAACCATTATGGTCGGTACGAGCAAAGACACAGTCTTTGTCATTCACAATCGAAGTGACTTTCTCGCCCGAAGGATCGAGATACGATAATCCTTGCGCTTCCACTACGGCACGTGCTTCTTTGGTCATGTCGGGGAGGATGATTGGTAGAATCTCGCGTATTTTCTCCTCTTCTTCATCCGTCAACGGAGCACCTGCATCCCCTTCGATACAGCAGCAGCCACGACATTTATCCAAGTCGCAGCAAAACTCTTTCTCTAAGACATCTAAGCTGACTAAGGTATTTTGAATCAAGAACATAAACCTTCAATAAAAATTTTCACGCCAATAAGAATTAGTATAACTCCTCCAAGGATATTCACGTTTATACGCAAACGTGTGCCGACTAAATGACCTATCACGAAGCCAGTCATAGAAAACAGGAAACAAGTGGCTGCAATCACGCCTACCGCCAACCACAAGACCTCAGGATAAGGGATAAAAATCACACCCGTAGCCAACGTATCCATCGACGTTGCAAATGCCAAGGACAATAACCCTAAGAAAGAGAAATCAGCCAAGTGCGTTTCATCATCTTCGCCTTTGAGTGACTCGTAGATCATCTTTCCACCAATAAAACCAAGTAGGGCGAGGGCTATCCATGGGGCAAAACGCTCAAAGAACGATGCAAACAGACTGCCCGCGAAATAGCCAATGAGGGGCATGCCCGCGTGAAAAACGCCAAAGAGCAATGCCATTAGCATCGGTTTGATGTAGCGTGGCACATAGCCATGTGGCGAGGTCAGTCCCTTACAAACAGAGACAGCAAAGCAATCCATAGCTAAGCCAATGGCAAGAAGTATTATTGTAAGTATTGACATACTTTGTGTTTAGTGAACGCTGCGCTACTGTTTAGTGTTTAGTGAACGCTGCGCTACTGTTTAGTGTTTAGCGTTTGGTGCGATAGCGAGCGGAAACTTTGCCTTTGGCAATGTTGGTGAGTTTGGTTTTGACAAACTGGCGGCGTATAGGTGAGATACGATCGGTAAAGACGTGTCCCTCGAGATGGTCGTACTCGTGTTGGATAATACGTGCTGCAAAACCATCGTAGGTTTCCGTATGCTCGGTGAAATTCTCGTCCATATAGCGAATGGTGATGCTGGCAGGGCGAATCACATTCTCCGAGATACCAGGTAGTGACAAGCATCCCTCAGAGAATGTGTTATCCTCTTCGCTCTCCTCAATAATCTCAGGATTGATAAACACTTTCTTAAAGTCCTGACACTCAGGATAATCCTCTGCCAGTTCGGTTCCATCTACAATGAAAAGACGAATGGCTTTGCCAATTTGTGGTGCAGCAAGTCCGCATCCCTCAGCTACAGCGAGTGTTTCCCACATATCAGCAAGCAGTTGCTTCAAATCCAATGACTCAGGCGTAATGTCCTCTGTGGGTTTACGCAATACGGGTTGTCCGTATAAATATATAGGTAAAATCATTTTAATTTACAGTTAGACTCTTTACTATCTCTGGCGAAAAGGTAGCGCAAAGGGTAAGGAATAGTGCGTGTATTGTGCGTGTATTGTGCGTGTATTGTGCGTGAATAGTGCGTGAATAGTGCGTGATTGATAGGTTAACGAATACTATCCAAATAGCCTTCAAGAATGATGCAAGCAGCGAGTTTATCTACAACAGCTTTGTCTTGTCGTTGGCATTTCTTCATACCTCCGGCAATCATTGCTTGGTGTGCGATTACAGAAGTAAAGCGCTCGTCATACTCGCGTAAAGGCATATTTGGAAAGATTTTGCGAAAGCGATTGATAAATGGTTGAATATATTGCATCGACTCCGAGTCTTGGCCATTCATTTGGTAAGGATGTCCAATAACTACTTCATCTACTGATTCTTTAGCAAAATAATCCTTCAGCCATGCTTCGAGAGTATGCGTAGGAATCGTAATAAGCGGATTAGCCGTTATACGGAGCATATCCGTAACGGCTAATCCAGTTCGTTTGCGACCGAAGTCTATTGCAAGAATTCTGCCCATTAGTCAGCAAGTGCCTCGTACTTGTCATTCATACCAAGGCGGTAGTAGAGCGAACGAAGTGAACGTTTGAAGTCGTAGTTATCTGGCTCCAACTCGTATGCTTTCTCAAAATAAGGTAATGCCTTTTGGAATGCAGCATCAATCTCAACCTTAGCTTTTGCATAAGCTTTGTTATCGAGATAAGCAGCATCGTCATTGAGTTTGTTACCAAGATCCACGTATGCGAAACCAAGCGTCTCAAGGAAGAGTGCATTGTTTGGCTCTATTGCAATTGCTTGTTCAAACGCAGCAAATGACTCGTCAAAACGACCAATACGAGCGAGAATAGATCCCTTGGAGTTATAGTATTGACCTACATTTGGTTCACGATTGATAGCAATATCCAAGTACTCAATAGCCTTATCCTCTTGACCAGCACTGATGTACAGGTTGATGAGGTTTTGCATAAACCATGGTTCCTCTGGGAAAAGGTCGATGCTCTTCTTGATAGACTCTATTGCTTTAACAGTATCACCTTGTTCGATATAGATTTGGTAGATATACTCGTTAGCATAAATAATTTCTTTACGTAGAGCATTGGCGTTAGCATGCTCAGAATTCATGCGATCAAGAGTAGCAATAGCCTCCTCATAACGTTGTGCTTCGTATGCGAAACGACCAGCGTAGTATAGACAAGTATAGTAACTGCTATCACGCAACAAGTTGGCAGCTTCCTCAGGATTGTCTTGGAAAATCTTTGCCTCTGGCATGTTGCAATGTGCAATAAACATGTCGTATGCCAAAGAATATTTTTGTGCCTCGTATGCATTAAAACCAGCAATAATCAATGGTTGATACAAGAAATACTCTTGTAGTTTAGGCAAGATATTCTTAGGTGTACGTGTATCGTATTTTGCTTTACCTTTTTTGTCATAGGTAGGAATCATAGCTAATTCGTAAGCTTTATACCAATATTCCACAGACTCGTAGACAGCATTTCCCCATGCATCAACATCTATATTTCGTCCCAATTGACGATTAAGATTATTTGCTTCGAATTCCTTATAACCAATGTATCCTGCCACATAATAGGTGTTAGCCAAATCCTTGGTTTCGTCGTTTTGCAACGCCTCTGCAATAGCAGCACGTGCAGCCGCATAGTCAGGGGTCTCAGCATCTGCCAAACCACGAGCTTTGCTAACATTAGCTTTTTGAGCGAAGCAGCCTGCACTTATCAGAACGAGAGCTGCAAGAAAAATTGATTTTTTCATATTTATTAAAAGTTAAAAAGTTCTATACATTCTTATTATTTCCCACTGATTGCACTGATTTCCTCTGATTATTATCGTGAGCTCAGTGGGAGTTTATTGGTTACTCCTCTACGGTAGTTGCCTCCTCTGCAGTTGCCTCGGGTGTTTCTGTCACCTCTTCTTGCTCCTCTTTAGGTACTACGCAACCGAACATGAGTGTATCATTGCGCTTTTGGAGTTCGATGAGTTTCACACCTTGAGTAGCACGCCCCATCACACGGATGGTGTCCATCGCCATGCGAATAGCCGTACCTGACTTGGTGATGAGCATGAGGTCTTGCTCATCTGTAACGGCTTCTAGACCAATCAGGTTACCTGTCTTATCGGTGAGGTTCATGGTCCTCACACCCTTTCCGCCACGGTTGGTAACACGATAGATTGGTTCGCCATTCTCATCGTCGAGGTCGGTGCGCTTGCCAAAGCCCTTCTCTGAAATAACGAGTACAGACTCCTTGCTACCCTCCTCTACGCATATCATACCTACTACGCGATCTTGACCATCTTCATCGAGTTTGATAGCGCGCACACCCGTTGCGGTACGACCCATTGGGCGAACGGTATCCTCTGGGAAGCGAACCACCTTACCATTGTAGGATGCTACCAACATTTGGCTATTGCCATCGGTGAGTGTTACACGAATCAAGCGGTCACCCTCACGCAAGCCAAGGGCAATGATACCGTTGGCACGTGGACGGCTGTATGACTCAAGTGTAGTCTTCTTCATCAAGCCATCCTTGGTAGCGAAGATGAGGTAGTGGTTTTGTACATACTCCATATCGCTTAGGTTCTTCACATGGATAAATGCACAAACCTTGTCACCCTTCTGGATGTTGATCATATTCTGCAATGCACGTCCCTTGGATTGGCGGTTGCCCTCTGGCAACTCATATACCTTGGTCCAATAGAGACGACCTTGCTCGGTGAAGAACATCATGGTAGAGTGCATATTGGCTTGGTGCACATACTCGATAAAGTCCTCATCGCGTGCCGCGCTGGCCTTTGCACCAACGCCGCCACGACCTTGCTGACGGAAGTCAGCCAATGGGGTACGCTTGATATAGCCGAGGTGAGAGATGGTAATCACCATATCGTCGTCGGCATACATATCCTCTGGGTTGAACTCAGTAGCCATCTTGATGATGCGTGTGCGACGCTCATCGGCATATTTCTCTTTGATCTCAACGAGTTCGTTCTCAATCACTTCGTAGCGCATCGTCTCGCTAGCGAGCAATGCATTGAGATATTGGATAAGCTCTTGAAGTTTAGCATACTCCTCTTTCAACTCATCGATACGCAAGCCTGTGAGTTGTGAGAGACGCATATCCACAATCGCTTTGGATTGCAAGTTATCAAGATTGAAACGTGCTTCCAAGTTCGCTTGGGCATCAGCAGGAGTGCGGCTTGCACGGATAATCTTCACTACCTCGTCGATGTTATCTACGGCAATGATCAAGCCCTCCAAAATATGTGCGCGCTCCTCGGCTTTTTTGAGTTCGAATTTCGTGCGGCGTACCACCACCTCCATACGGTGCTCAATGAAGTTAGCCACCATATCGTGGAGATTCAAGAGTTGTGGACGCCCCTTAACGAGTGCAATACTGTTTACTGAGAAGCTGGATTGCAATGCAGTATATTTATAGAGTTTGTTCAACACTACTTGTGCATTGGCATCGCGCTTGATTTCAATGATAATTCGCACATCGCGTTTGGATTGGTCACTAATACCTGAGATACCCTCGATTTTCTTGTCATTCACAAGGTCAGCGATATTCTTCACAAGATCCGACTTCACTACACCATATGGCAACTCACCAATCACGATACGCTCGCGACCATTATCTTCGGTCTCGATCTCCGCTTTAGAACGGATAATCACGCGACCGCGACCAGTCTCGTACGCGTCGCGCACGCCTTGGTAACCATATATAGTACCGCCTGTTGGGAAGTCAGGTGCCTTGATATGCTCCATCAATTCTGCCACGGTGATTGGTTCCACCTCCGGATTCTCCACACGCGCTACGGCATTCTTTACGTATGCCACGCAACCGTCGATAACCTCGCCCAAGTTGTGGGTTGGCATATTGGTAGCCATACCTACCGCGATACCGCTAGCGCCATTCACAAGCAAGTTTGGAAAGCGACATGGCAATACCACAGGTTCTCTGAGCGAATCGTCAAAGTTCAATTGCATATCCACGGTATCTTTCTCGATATCGCGGAGCATCTCCTCAGCGAGTTTCGAAAGACGTGCCTCGGTATAACGCATAGCCGCTGCACCGTCACCGTCGATAGAGCCGAAGTTACCTTGTCCATCCACCAACACGTTACGCATGTTCCATGGCTGTGCCATACGCACGAGGGTGCCATAGATACTGCTATCGCCGTGAGGGTGGTACTTACCCATTACCTCACCCACGATACGTGCAGATTTCTTGGTTGGTTTGTCGCTGGTATTACCCAACTCATTCATTCCGAAGAGCACGCGGCGGTGTACCGGTTTGAAACCATCGCGAACATCGGGCAACGCGCGTGCCACGATGACGCTCATCGAATAGTCGATGTACGAGGTTCGCATTTCCTCGTCAATCTTCACAGGAATAATTCTGTCGTTGTCAATCATCTATATAAAGTTTTAAAAGTTTCAAAGTTTTAAAAGTTCAACCCCCACTTTTCCACGCTGCAAAATTACTGCTTTTTTTTGATATGTGCAAATTTTTGTGCGTTTTTTTGAATTTTTCTTGTTTTTTGAAACTACCCTGATTTTTACCTTCATGCTCTTAAATCGCAAATTTATAGCCTTTTGACTCATTTTACCACACCTTACACATACTGCGCGTACGCGCGTAAGGCTTTTTTATCAATAGGTAAATATGCCTTGCTAATAGCAGCCATTCAAGCGCTTACCCCTAGGTTATATCCTGCAACATAGCTGGTATATTCAACGGCATGTTATCTTTTGCATTGTATAGGTTTGGTATAGGTGTAGTATAGGTTTGGTTGTAGCAAAAATTGGAATGCGACCAATCATAAATGACACGAGAAAGTATGTGCTTTTTTTTTAAAAAAATTTGGTTATTTGTAAATATTTTTGTACCTTTGCACCCAAATTGCGCATTATGTGCGCATGTATATGTGTAAAATAATAGAACAAAAAAGATATGGAACTCAGTGAACAAGAAGTAATCCGCAGAGAAAGTCTGCAAAAGATGCGTGATATGGGTATCAACCCCTATCCTGCTGATGAGTATGTAGTTACAGGTTATTCTACCGATATCAAGTCAACCTTCGTTGACGAGCAAACCGACGATGCCGAGTGGTACACGGGCAAGCCTGTGCGCATTGCTGGTCGTATGATGTCGCGTCGTATCATGGGTAAAGCATCCTTCGTGGAGATTCAAGACTCCAAAGGTCGTATCCAAGTATATGTCAGCCGAGATGATATTCAAGCCTCTACCCCAGAAGGTGAGAACGCTACCACAGTGGAGCAACAGATGTACAACGTGGTATTTAAGAAATTGTTGGATATCGGAGACTTTGTAGGTATTGAAGGTTTTGTATTCCGCACCCAAATGGGCGAGATCTCTGTACACGCACAAAAACTCACCGTGCTGGCTAAATCGCTCCGCCCACTCCCTATCGTGAAATACAAAGACGGTGTGGCATACGACGGCTTCAACGACCCTGAGCAACGCTACCGCCAACGTTATGTGGACCTCGTAGTGAACGAGGGCGTGAAGGACGTATTCCTCAAGCGTGCTACTATCATCCGTACCATGCGTCAGGTGTTTGACGAGGCAGGTTACACAGAGGTGGAGACCCCAATGCTGCAAGCTATTGCAGGTGGTGCAAGTGCTCGTCCGTTCATCACCCACCACAATGCTTTGGACGTGGATATGTATATGCGTATTGCTACCGAGCTCTACCTCAAGCGTCTCATCGTAGGTGGTTTTGAGGGCGTGTACGAGATCGGTCGTAACTTCCGCAACGAGGGTATGGACCGCACCCACAACCCAGAGTTCACCTGCATGGAGCTCTACGTACAATACAAGGACTACAACTGGATGATGTCCTTCACCGAGCAACTGCTGGAGAAGATCGCCATTGCCGTGAACGGCACCACCGAGGTGAAGATTGGCGATAATATTGTGAACTTCAAGGCGCCATACCGCCGTTTGCCTATTTTGGAGGCTATCCAGGAGAAAACGGGCTATGACCTGAGCGCCATGACCGAAGATGAGATTCGCCAAGTGGCTAAGAAATACGGCGTAGAGGATACCGAGAAGATGGGCAAAGGTAAGCTCATCGACGAGATCTTTGGCGAGACATGCGAGGGCACCTTTATCCAACCTACTTTCATCACAGACTACCCTGTGGAGATGTCACCTCTGACAAAGATGCACCGCTCAAAACCAGGTCTTACCGAACGTTTCGAGCTGATGGTAAACGGCAAGGAGTTGGCTAACGCCTACAGCGAGCTCAACGACCCTATCGACCAATACGAGCGTTTCGTAGAGCAAATGAAGCTCGCCGACAAGGGTGACGACGAGGCAATGATTATCGACCACGACTTTATGCGTGCGCTAGAGTATGGTATGCCTCCTACATCGGGTATCGGTATCGGTATCGACCGCTTGGCTATCTTCATGACAGGACAACCATCTATCCAAGATGTGCTGTTGTTCCCAACGATGAAGCCAGAGAAATAAAGTGTTTGCGCTTTATTTATCAGTTTAAAGGACACTCGCAGAAGCGAGTTACAGTTTAAAGTTTAAATACTAGAATAGATGAATGTAGCAATATTGGGTTCAGGGAGTTGGGCAACGGCATTGGCAAAGATTGTGATGCACAATGTGCCGGAAATCAATTGGTATATCCGCAAACAAGAAACGATAGATGAGTTTGTGGAGATTCGGCGCAATCCGAACCACTTGGAATGGGCATATTTCGATGTATCACGTATACGTTTCTCTGCGGATATCAACGAGATAGTCGATCAATCGGATTTGATCATATTGGCCATCCCATCGCCATACGTCAAGCAGAGCTTGCAAGATATACGTGTGGACATGTCGCAGAAATGCGTCATATCCGCCGTAAAAGGCATGATCCCGGATGAGAACATGCTGGTGACGGATTACATGCAAAAATATCACCATGTTCAGGAGATGAACCTAGGTGTGATAACAGGTCCTTGTCATGCAGAAGAAATCGCGTTGGAGCGCTTGAGTTACCTGACTGTGGGTTGTAAGGATGCGGCGAAAGCCAATGAGTGGCAAAAGCTTTTTGACACGCCCTATGTGCGCACCACTCCTAGTCAGGATGTCGATGGCTTAGAGTATGCCAGCATCATGAAGAATATCTATGCCATTGCAGCAGGCATCTGCAAGAGTTTGCATTATGGTGATAATTTCCAGGCCGTGCTGCTGACCAATGCCATGCACGAGATGATGCGTTTTGCCAAAGCCCAATCGGATATCCCACGCGATATTACTGACAGTGCTTATCTAGGCGATGTACTGGTGACAGCGTATAGCAATTTCTCGCGCAATCGTCAGTTTGGGCAAATGATCGGCATGGGCTACAGCGTGAAAGCAGCGCAGACGGAGATGGAGATGGTAGCAGAGGGGTATTACGGCACGAAAGCCATATGGTTGGCCAACCAAAAGACTCAAGTGGAATTGCCAATCGTAGAAGCGATGTATCAAATTCTGTACAACAGAAGATCCGTCAAAGCAGTAATAAAAGAACTAACTAAAAAATTTCAATAATTATTATTTCAAAATTCATAATTTATAATTATGACAAAAGATATTCAATTTTCTTATGCCAAAGCCGTTAGCGCTGAGGCAGTGGCTGCCTACGAGCAGCAAGTGAAAGCATGCCAAGAGATGTTGGTAAACGGTACTGGTGCAGGTAACGATTTCCTCGGTTGGATGAATCTCCCTGCCGATATCCGTCCACAATTGGCAGATATCCAAGCAACTGCAGATTTGCTTCGCCGCGAGTGTGAAGTAATCGTATGCATCGGTATTGGTGGTTCATATTTAGGTGCGAAGGCAGTTATTGACGCACTCAGCAGTAGTTTCGCATGGCTTGAGGGCGAGAAACCAGCTATCGTATATGCTGGACAAAACATCGGCGAGGATTACCTCTACGAGTTGCAAGCGCTCCTCAAGAACAAGAAGTTCGGTATTATCTCTATCTCCAAATCAGGTACTACCACCGAGCCAGCATTGGCTTTCCGTCTGCTGAAGACCCAACTCGAAGAGCAACAAGGCAAAGAGGCTGCTAAGCAACTCATCGTTTGTATCACCGATGCTAAGAAAGGTGCGCTCCGCACATTGGCTACTCAAGAGGGATACAAGACTTTCGTAATTGAGGATAATATCGGTGGTCGTTTCTCAGTACTCTCTCCTGTAGGCTTGTTGCCAATCGCGTGCGCGGGTTATGATATCAACGCATTGATTGACGGTGCAGAACGCATGATGAAGGTGTGCGGCATCGATACCCCACTCGCCGAGAACCCTGCTGCGCAATATGCTGCTGCACGTAACTACCTCTATGGCGAGCAAGGCAAAAAGATTGAACTCTTGGTGAACTACCACCCTAAATTGCACTTCGTGAGCGAATGGTGGAAACAACTCTATGGCGAGTCAGAGGGTAAGGAGAACAAGGGTATCTTCCCTGCTAGCGTGGACTTCACCACCGACCTCCACTCAATGGGTCAATACGTACAAGAAGGCGAGCGTCACTTGTTTGAGACCGTGATTACGGTAGAGGAAAGCAACCATATGGTAGCATTCCCACACGATGAGGCAAACCTTGATGGCCTCAACTTCCTTGCAGGCAAGCGCGTAGATGAGGTAAATAAGATGGCAGAGCTTGGCACCATGCTCGCGCATATCGATGGCGGTGTACCTAACATGAAGATTACCTTGCCTAAGCTCAACGAGTATTATTTAGGCGAGTTAATCTACTTCTTCGAGCGCGGTTGCGGTATCTCAGGTTATATCTTGGGCGTGAATCCATTCAACCAACCTGGTGTAGAGGCATACAAGAAGAATATGTTTGCTCTCCTTGACAAACCAGGCTACGAGGCAGAGTCTGCAGCTATCAAAGCACGTCTATAATCAAAACCTCATACTGATAAAAAAGGCTGTCAATCTGACAGCCTTTTCTTTGTATTATCGAAGGAAATTACTTCTTGAAGTAGCGGTTGTACAAGCCTTCGAAGCCTTTGCCGTGACGAGCCTCGTCCTTAGCCATCTCGTGTACGGTGTCGTGGATAGCATCCCAATCCATAGCTTTTGCACGCTTAGCAATGCGGAGTTTGTCGTCGCAAGCACCAGCCTCAGCCATCATACGCTTCTCAAGATTCTCCTTAGTGCTCCATACTACCTCTCCCAAGAGTTCAGCGAACTTAGAGCAGTGCTCAGCCTCTTCCCATGCATAGCGTTTGAATGCCTCTGCGATCTCAGGATATCCCTCGCGGTCAGCTTGGCGTGACATAGCGAGATACATACCTACCTCGGTAGCCTCACCCATAAAGTGCGCATTGAGGTCTTTAATCATCTCTTCGTCAGTATCTTTAGCAACGCCAATGATATGCTCGCATGCGAATGCGATACCAGCAGACTCATCTACTTCCTTCCATGTTACTACTTGTTTGCATTGTGGGCAGCGCTCTGGTGCAGGTGCTCCTTCGTGTACATAGCCGCAAATTGGGCAAATGAATTTCTTGTTCATAATGTTTGTTTTGTCTTTTATGGTTATTATTCGTTTTCTGTTTTAGATACACATACATATCTATTACACACTCTACAAAAACCATGCCAAAACTATTAATTTTTGTAAATAAAATAATGTGCCTACAACAATTAGTGTCGCTATGCAAGGTGATAACTACCCCATTCTGCTCGATATAAGATGCCAATTGATTAGCAGCCAGAAGTTGTTGAGGTAATCTTTCCTGCGATTTTGATAATCCAAATAATACGCATGCTCCCACACATCAATTGCCAAAATCGGTTTCAGGTTATAGCGCAGAGGGTTCTCACCATTAGGCAAGGATAATATCTTCAGTTCGCCTACTTCATTCATTGCCAAGAATGTCCATCCTGAGCCGAAAAAGGTAGAGGCGGCCTTATCCAATTGCTCAATCATATTGTCCAATGAGCCAAAGGATTGCTCAATTAAGAATAGGAATTCTCCCGATGGCCGTTTGGCATTTTGTGCGGGAGTGAGTTGTTCGAAGAATAATTGGTGGTTAAGTACTTGTCCTGCATTGTTGGCTATTGGTCCTTCAGGAGCTTTACGCACTAACTCTTCGAGGGATAGTCCTTCATACTTGGATCCATCTACTAGTTGGTTGAGATTATCCACATAGGTACGAAAATGTTTACCATAGTGAAAAGAAAGTGTCTCGTGGCCCATCATTGGAGCCAAATCTCCGAGTTGGTATCCCAACTCAGGAAGTTCGAAATGAAATTTAATCATAAGGTTTAGGTCTAAAAAATAACGTGTAACACACAATTGTGCTACACGTCATTATTGGCAAAAACCGTGCCAAAACATATTTTCTTATCTGCGGGTTGAACCTCCACTGCGCGATGAAGAACTTGAGCCCGAGCGTGATGCGCCACCTGACATGCCACCCGACGAGCGCATAGTGCCTGACGAAGAGGAGCGCACCGCTGAACTGCTGGATCGTGATGTTGTGTTAGAGGAGCGCACTGCCGAGGAAGAGCGCGATGGTGTGGTAGAAGTGCTGACACTGGAGCGCGAGGGTTGCGTGCGTGTGGTAGTAGTGCTACGTGTAGTGGTGGTACGTGAAGGTGTAGCCGCTGTGCGGGTGGTAGTGGTAGCGGTACGCGTGGTAGTTGTGGTGGAAGTGCGGGTAGCGGTGCCACGAGTAGCGGTAGTGGTTGTACCACGGACATTGGAGCTGCCATAGGTAGCGTTGCGCGATGCTTGTACATTGCCACGTGTGGTGGAAGAAGAACTGACGCGCGTAGCGGAACCACGAGTAGAAGTGGTTCGGGTGGCATTGGCCTCGCGTACGGCAGTGCGTCGGCTCTGCTCGAATGCGCGAGCGTTGGTGACGTTGCGCGATGCATTGCGTGTAGCGAACGAGCGCTCAGGATGGCGATGTGCATAATCATTGCGGCGCACGCGATCGTACATGTTATGATAGTGCGCATGGTGATGATGTCCCATACGGAAAGAGCAGTAAGGATAGTGATAGTGGTGCCAATAGCAGTGGTCCCAATAGAGGAAAGGATCGATGCAGTAGTATGGACGCCACCAAGCAGGCCAATATCCCCAATAATAAGGCGAATGCCAGCAGACCCATGTAGGTCCCCAGAACCAATCGTAGATCAATGGTCGATAGATATAGACTGGTTCGATGATGTAGTCTGCGCCATAGATATACTCGTCGCCAACTACCTGTACGGTAACCTGGTTGTTGTCGTCTTTCTCTACAAAGATAGACGCAACATCCTGGTAGATATCCTGTGCTAAAACGGCTTGGATAACGACGAGGTGGCGATTATTGTCGGCCGTCTCGATAACACGAAGATAATCGACCTCACCATCGGCATTGAGGTCAAGGTTAGAGAATGCGGAATCGGGATTATTGAGCAAAGCCTCGAATTGCTCGAGATCTTTGGATTGTCCAAAGAGTGTAGCGACAGTTTTGAGGTCAAGATTCTCAGAGATGTCGGATGAAGTGGCTGTGACGGTGACCGTCTCGTCGGCGCTGACATGGTAAGGAACCAATAGTAAGGAAGTAAGCGTCAGGAATAAAAATAATACTCTTCTCATATTACACTAAGTTTAGATTATGATGCATTTTCTCCTTTTTTGTGCGCATATAGCGCATGTTATAGGGATTAGGAGCGATCTCTATAGGAATATTCTCTACAATTTCTATGCCAAAGCTCTCGAGTCCGATTCGTTTGATAGGGTTGTTAGTCATCAAACGTAGTTTGTGTGCGCCGAGCAGTTGTAGGATCTGCGCCCCTACTCCATAGTTGCGTTCATCGGGTTGGAATCCGAGATGTAGGTTGGCTTCGACGGTGTCGTCGCCTTGCTCCTGGAGTTTGTATGCACGGATCTTGTTCATGAGTCCAATGCCTCGTCCCTCTTGGTTCATATATACAATGATACCCTTGCCCTCTTTCTCGACCTTCTGCATGGCCTTGTGTAGCTGTTCTCCACACTCGCATCGTTTTGAGCCAAAAATATCGCCCGTCATACAAGATGAGTGTACACGACAAAGGATAGGTTCGTGGGGTTGCCATTCACCTTTGACAAGTGCTATATGCTCTAGTCCGGTTGTGAGTTCTCGGAAGGGTGTAAGCATAAAATTGCCAAACTCAGTAGGTAGGTTGACAGTCTCTCCTTGTTCGACTAGTGCTCCTCGCTTGTTGCCTGCAGGCAGTTGTCCTTTAGCCTCTTCGTCTTTCAAGCGGTATGCAATGAGGTCCTTGATAGATACGAGGCTGAGTCCATATTGCTGAGCTACCTGTTCGAGTTGTGGCATACGTGCCATGGTGCCGTCTTCGTTCATGATCTCGATGAGTGCAGCGACAGGTTGCAATCCTGCCAATCGGGCGAGATCTACGGCAGCCTCGGTGTGTCCAGCGCGTTGTAGTACGCCTCGCTCTTGCGCATATAGAGGATTGATATGCCCAGGTCGACCGAAGGTTTGTGGCGTAGAAGTCGGATCTGCCAAAGCTCGGATGGTAGCAGCACGGTCGTCGGCGCTCACACCAGTAGTGCATCCCTCCAGTTTGTCGACTGTGACGGTGAATGGTGTGCCAAGCATCGAGGTATTATTCGATACTTGGTGCATCAATCCCAACTCGGCACAGCGAGTCTCAGGCAGAGGTACGCAGAGTACACCACGTCCGTGTTGGAGCATAAAGTTCACCTTTTCAGGTGTTATCATCTCAGCCGCAATGATGAAATCGCCTTCATTCTCACGATCTTCATCATCCACTACAATCACGAATTTACCTTCGCGAATATCTTCGATAGCTTTTTCGATTGTATCCATCATATTTACTTACGTTTAACGAGATTACGTTTTAAAAATTTAATCACTTTGATTTTGATATATCCCAAATACTTCATCCATACTTCGGGGTTGAATAATGTGGAATCAGTAGCTGCTTTGTATGTCAGGAATATGCCGATGGGCAACAGCACCATGGAACTGAGCCACATACCAGCCCAGCAAGGCCATAGTGCCTCACGAGCCATCTTGTATCCAGTATTATCAATGATATAATAAATGATAAACATCACGACAGAAATGACGACAGGTGCTCCTAGTCCTCCCTTGCGTGTGATGGCGCCTAGTGGAGCTCCAATAAAAAAGAAAATGAGGCAAGCGAATGCGAGGGTGAACTTGCGATAGAGTTCGACCTCATGTTTGCGTATATAGCGTTGGTAGTCATTGAGCATCAATGCGTTGTAGTCGATCTGGTCGCGTTGTGCTTTGGCTTTTTCCAATGCAGCTGACAAGGCACGATATCGTTCATCATCCGAGAAGACTCCGTAAAGTGAGTCAAGGTTGAAGACGTTATTTTGATCAGTATTTCCCTGCCAATTTTCGACATCACGATTAGCCACTCGCTCACGTCCAAAATAGCGACTGCTGACCATGGCTTGGCTCTGTTCGATGCTTCGATCATGTGCGAGCAGTTGTACGGAATCAATGGACTGTACGAGTTCGACGACATCTTTCGCCACATGTTGGTCGGCCAGGACATCCTCATTGTATCGGTCGAATTCCATATCAAATTCAATGAGCATTTGCTTTTGTGCGAAACTCTCACGCCGGTATGGGATATTCTGCTCGGAATTAGTGGCACGTTGCTGGTTGTTGTCAAGATTCTCAAAAGACTCACCGGCATACACACAGAGCAAGAGGTATTTTTTGTCGTCGGTAAAGAAGATACGTCCCGAGTCTGCTACGATGACGCTTGCGTTGCGGAATCCTTCTGAATAGTCGTAGATCATCATGTCGTAGAGCATACCGTTTATTGGGTTTTTCTTTCGGACATAAACGTTGTATCCCTCTATACCATCATAGAACTCGCCTTGTGGTATGTCAAGTTCGGGTGACTTCTGCTTGAGTGAGAAGATCAGCGCCCAAAGTTTGACTTGCGACACAGGTAGTACATTATTCGAGAAAAAGAATGCTCCTACAGAAACAAAAGCAATGGCTACAGCCAATGGGCGCATGATACGAAAGAGACTAATTCCAGCAGCCTTCATGGCTGTAAGTTCGAATTTCTCTCCCAGATTGCCAAAGCTCATCAATGATGCCAATAATATGGCCAACGGCAATGCTAATGGGACTACCGATGCGACTGCGTAGAGAAAAAACTCCGCCAACACGCTGATGCCAACACCCTTTCCCACGAGGTCATTGACGTGCATCCAAACGAACTGCATCAGCAGGATGAAGACGCATATCAAGAAGGTCATCATCAGCAGCCCTAGAAACTGTTTGAGCAAGTATATGTCAATCTTTTTTATCACCCTTTCAAATTATCTGATACGAAACTGAGTGGCAGCAGGTCCTTGGCTTTGTGGAAGATATAGCATCCTTCTTCGCCGTAGAGGACGACCTGCATGTCTTGTCCATAGCGATGTTCCGTTTCGAGCATCACTTGTCGGCATGCGCCACATGGAGTGCCAGCCTGCTTGGTAAAATGCCCATTGGTAAAGCATGCAATGGCTAAGGCTTTTACCGGAGTATTGGGGTGATTGGCGTTGGCTGCAAACAAGGCAGTACGTTCAGCACATATACCGCTAGGGTATGCTGCATTCTCCTGATTAGCACCGGTAATGATGGTACCATCATTGAGCAAGGCGGCTGCGCCGACATGGAAATGCGAATATGGGCAATAGGCATCTTGCGTCTTTTGCTTGGCGACCTCGATCAGATGGCGGAGTTCGTCGTTGAGTTCGTCCACCGTGCAAGCAGTAATACTCGTTTGCAAATTTATCTCTTTCATATCCATACAGTATTTGATGATTAATACTCTACTAAACATAATTAGCGCACAAAGGTACAAAAATTCTTTCACATATGCAAATTGCATTGGAAAATTTCATTTTTTTAACAATGATTTCACACCTAACTTGCATATCTCAAAAAAAAGTAGTACCTTTGTGCGATAATTTGGTGTTTTGTAGCTATACTGCATGATTAGTCACCAAAAGTCAAGTTATTTTAGATAAAATAAATGCATTATGAATATATCGTACAATTGGTTGAAACGCTACATTGCGCTTGAAGATAGCGCAGAGCAAGTAGCACAAATCTTGACTTCCATTGGTTTGGAAGTTGGTAAAGTAGAGCAAGTTCAAACCATCAAAGGCGGTTTGGAAGGTTTGGTAGTGGGCGAGGTTGTTACCTGCGTAGATCATCCCAACTCCGACCACCTGCATATCACTACCACCCGTGTAGCTCCGAATGCTGAGCCATTGCAAATCGTGTGTGGGGCGCCCAATGTGGCTGCAGGTCAGAAGGTGATTGTAGCTACCGTAGGCACCGTGCTATATGACGGCGATGAGAAATTCACTATTAAGAAAGGCAAGATTCGCGGTGAGGAGTCGCTGGGTATGATTTGCGCTGAAGATGAGATTGGCGTAGGCAATAGTCACGACGGCATTATGGTATTGCCAGCAGATACTCCCGTAGGTATGCCTGCGAAAGAGTATTTCGGCGTGGAAGATGATACAATGATCGAAGTGGACATCACCCCTAACCGTGCGGACGGCGCAAGTCACTATGGTGTGGCGCGCGATTTGTATGCGTACTATCAAGCTCATGGAAAGGACGTAGCGCTGACTAAGCCAAGTGTAGAGGCGTTTAAAGTGGAGAGCAATGCATTGCCTATTGAGGTGGTAGTGGAGAATACAGATGCTTGCCCTCGCTATACAGGCGTGAGCATTAAAGGTGTGACCATCAAAGAGTCGCCAGATTGGTTGAAGAAAGCGTTGGGTGCAGTAGGTATCCGCTCGATTAACAACGTGGTGGACGTGACAAACTTCGTATTGCATGAGATGGGACAAGCCTTGCACTCGTTTGATGCCGATAAGATCAAAGGCAATAAGGTAATTGTAAAGAACGCCAATGAAGGGGAGAAGTTTGTGACACTAGACGGAGTGGAGCGCACTATGTCGTCGGCCGACTTGATGATTTGCAATGCAGAGGAGCCAATGTGTATCGCGGGCGTCTTTGGCGGACAAGATTCGGGTATCACCGAGCAGACAACCAACGTCTTTTTAGAGAGCGCATATTTCAACCCTGTGAGCATTCGCAAGACAGCTCGCAGACATCAGTTGTCGACAGATGCTAGTTTCCGCTATGAGCGCGGTTGCGATCCAAACAATACGTTGTACGTACTGAAGCGTTGCGCGCTGCTGATCCAAGAAGTGGCAGGTGGTGAGATTGCGATGGAGGTGACTGACGTCATAGGCGATGAGACTATTAAGCCATTAGGCGAGAACCCATTTGCACCATTCGCAGTAGAGTTTAATATCGATCGTGCTAACGCGCTGATTGGAAAGACATTGAGCGAAGATTTGATTGAGAAAATCTTAGTAGCGCTGGAGGTAGAGATCTATAGCAAAGCCGGTAAAGTATGGCAATTAGGTGTGCCTCGTTATCGCGTGGATGTACATCGCGAGTGCGACGTAGTGGAAGATATCTTGCGTTTGTACGGCTTTAACAATATTGAGTTCCCAGAAAAGTTGAACACTTCGCTCAGCTATAGTCCAAAACCAAATCCAGTAGCATTGCAGGTGCGTATCTCGGAGCAATTGACCGCTCAGGGATTCAATGAGATACTGAACAACTCGTTGACCAAAGTATCCTACTACGAGCCATTGGAAGGTTATACATTGGCTAGTTGTGTGAAAATTATGAATCCGTTGAGCCAAGACCTAGGCGTGATGCGTCAGACCTTGCTCTTTGGTGGTTTGGAGAGTATTCAACGCAATGCGAACCGCAAGAATGCGGATTTGAAGTTCTATGAGTTTGGCAACTGCTACCACTACGATGCAGAAAAGATTGCCACTCGTCAAGCCAAAGATCCACATTGGGTATATGATCCACTCTATGCATACAGCGAGGAGCCACACTTGGCATTGTGGGTGACAGGTAACAAGACAGCACAATCATGGGTGCAGAAAGAAGAGAAGACTACTTTCTACCAGCTGCACGCATACGTGAATAACGTGCTTCGTCGTTTGGGTGTGAACATCGCCAATTGCAAGTTGCAACCTATACACAACGAGCTCTTTGATGATGGTTTGACCATCCTCGCCCCTAACGGCAAGCAGATTGGTGTGATGGCCGTAGTGGCTAGAAAGCAGCTCAAGGCATTTGATATTGACAATGCAGTATATTATGCCGATTTGGATTGGAACATGCTGCTCCGCTTGCATAAGCAATACAAGCCCGTTATCAATGATTTGCCTAAGTATCCTGAAGTGAAACGCGATTTTGCGTTGCTCGTGGACAAACAAGTGACCTTTGCGGACTTGGCACAAGCTGCCTATGCTACGGAAAAGAAATTGCTAAAAGCTGTGAACTTGTTTGACGTATATGAGGGCAAAAATCTGGAGGCAGGCAAGAAGAGTTATGCATTGTCGTTTATCCTACAAGACGCAGATAACACCTTAAAAGACAAACAGATAGAAGCCATCATGGCAAAATTGCAAAAGACTTTCGAAGAGAAATTCGGAGCCAAATTGCGCTAAGTTATTGATGACATACGAAGAATACATACAGGAGCAAGAGGCAGCATTCGCCGAAGAACATTCGGACGGATGCTGTTTCGTAGAACAACAAGCAGAAGGAGTGTTTGTGCGAGGGCATTAACTCCTTACATCGTATCGACATATTGGCATGAATATCAAGAAGTACCTAATAGTAATCGTAGTAGTATTGACTATTTGCAACTTAGTAGCTGCACCATTCACTATCAACGGAAGACATATCGTGTACAACCAGACGGATAGTATGTACATGTGTGTGCTTCCTGATTCGCTATTCTATGGAAAAGACTACCCAGCAATCATTCACCCAGATACCCTCTTTGAGGAGAAAATAGATACGATTACCGCCGATACCACCTTATACGAATACCTCGTTAATGTGTGCGACACCACATTGCTTCAAGACACCGTGGTGTACTGCGATAGCGTAGTGCTGACCGACACCACCATCGTAGTAGATAGTATCATCTATCGTGTAGACACGGCATGGGTGTGCGACACGGTATTGATGCAAGACACTTTGGTCAACTGCGATAGTATAGTGCGGGCAGATAGCCTATTCGTAGTGGATACGATAGTACGTATGGATACGGCATGGGTATGCGATACTATTTTTGCACAAGATACGATGGAGATCGTATGCGATAGCGTGATACGTATGGATAGCGTCTTCGTGGTGGATACCATTATACAGTTGGATACAGCATGGGTATGCGACACCGTACTGATGCAAGATACATTGGTAAACTGCGATAGTATTCTACGAATGGATAGTACAATTCTCTTCGATACCATAGTGCATATCGATTCGGCATGGGTATGCGACACTTTGGTGATGCGAGACAGCCTGATCACATGCGACAGCATAAGCCGCACGGATACCATCATCATGTTTGACACGATCTATCGTATGGATACGATAGTATGGCAATCGATGCAACTGGACGATGATAGTGTGGCGCTGGTGGGAGATAGCATTGTATTTAAAAATATTGTGCAAAACAAGCGGTAT
>JAZKZF010000024.1:0-13359 GCA_045612525.1 Paludibacteraceae bacterium
TTCATCCATTTCAAATACTCTGGATTACTCAATACGGTAGTAATGTCTTTAAAAATAATTCCTGGTACAGGAAAATCCTTTACATCGCGAATAGCCGCGAGCACTTCTTCATGTTTCATATCTTTTATTTATTATTAATTACCTTACTACATTTAGCAAAAATGTCTTATGTTCCACGTGAAACAATTCACTAAACACTAAATTCTAAACACTAAACCATTATCTTCCCATCAACAACAGCAATACGCTTACATCATTAGGGCTTACGCCAGGTATTCTGCTCGCTTCTCCAATTGTATTAGGCTGAATACGGATTAGTTTTTGTCTCGCTTCTGTGCTGAGCGACTGCACACTATTATAATCAAAATCCTTTGGCAATCGGATATTATCCAATCTTCTTAGTTTATCAGCAGCCAGTTTCTCTCTTTCAATATATCCTTTATATTTGATATTGATTTCGGTGCTTTCTACAATCTCTTCTTGTCTTGCTCCGAGCGCTACTATCTTCTCTTTCAACTCAGGCAATGCATCTGCCAATCCCATAATCGTTACATTAGGACGAGCTACAATATCAATCAACTTACATGTCTGCTGCAGATCACCATAGCCCATCTGATTCAAATAGGCATTGATATCTTTAGCTTTTACCGAAGTTGTACGCAGCATCTCTGTCAATGCTTCCTCGCCCTTCTGTTTGCTCTTGAGTAGCGACAAACGATAATCATCTGCTAACCCCAATTCGTAACTGCGCTCTGTCAGTCGAGCATCGGCATTATCTTGGCGAAGCAAGATGCGGTATTCGGCTCTTGAGGTAAACATTCGGTATGGCTCATCCACTCCCTTATTTACCAAATCATCAATCAGCACGCCGATATAACTCTCATCTCTTGCCAGGGTGAATGGTGCTCCACCTGTGATATTTTGATGTGCATTAATACCTGCCACCAATCCTTGTCCTGCAGCCTCTTCATAGCCAGTAGTACCATTAATCTGACCTGCAAAGAAGAGGTTTTTGATCTTCTTTGTTTCCAATGTATGAAGCAGTTGAGTGGGGTCAAAGAAATCATATTCTATGGCATATCCTGGTCGATAGAGAACAATGTTCTCTAAACCCTTCACAGTCTTCAGTGCTTGCCACTGAATTTGCCAGGGTAGGCTAGAGGAGAAACCGTTGATATAATACTCGTTCGAATCCACACCTTCTGGCTCCAAGAACAATTGGTGCATGTCCTTATCGCCAAAAGTCACAATCTTGGTCTCAATACTTGGGCAGTATCGTGGACCTATACTTTGTATCTGTCCGTTATAGAGCGGCGAATCTGCCAATCCACTACGCAAAACCTCGTGCGTCTTTTGATTGGTGTAGGTAATCCAACAACTCATCTGCTTCAGTTGTCGTTGTACCGTATCCAAATACGAAAATTGGTGATTATCCTCATCGCCCAGCTGTTCTGTCAGTTGCGAGAAATCAATACTTCTCTTGTCCACACGCGCAGGCGTACCCGTCTTCATTCTGTCTGTAGCAAAGCCTAATTGGCGCAACTGTTCGGTTATACCGAAACTACTTGGCTCAGATATACGACCACCCTCAATTTGCTTCTTTCCAAAGTGAAGCAAACCATTCAAGAATGTACCATTGGTCAAGATCACCGCCTTCGCTTGCATTTCTACACCCAACAATGTCTTTACTCCGCATACTTGACCATCTTTCACTACCAACTCCATGACGGTATCTTGCCAGATATCCAAGTTGGGAGTAGTAGTCAGTATCTTCACCCATTCCTCAATAAAGCACTTTCTATCGCTTTGGCTACGAGGACTCCACATAGCAGGACCCTTGCTGCGATTGAGCATACGGAACTGAATTGCACTTCTATCTGTCACAATACCCATCTGTCCACCCATTGCATCTATCTCTCTGACTATCTGACCTTTAGCTATTCCTCCAACCGCAGGATTACAACTCATCTGACCGATCTTGTTCATATCCATCGTGATGAGCAATGTCTTGCTACCCATACGAGCAGCTGCACTGGCTGCCTCACAACCAGCATGTCCTGCACCTACTACAATAATATCGTACTTAAATTCCATATTATCAATCACTTATATTCTATCTATTGCCATCCGTAATATATCCTATATATATTCTTATTTACCTATTACTCGCCCCCTATGTTTCCATCTCCCTTGTCCGTTGAAACTACTCTTTCCAATCGTTCGTTGCGGAGGCAAAAAAGCATCCTCTAAATGCGTCAATTCCTTTACCTCATAGGTATTAGGATCCATCGAAATACCGATAATATCAAATCGCGGAACCAACTCTATCTTATGAAACTTGATATACGCATTCGCCGCAGCAGCCATTCTTCTCCTCTTTAATTCATCTACAAACTCCTCAGGCCGTTTCCCTCCAAAGGAGGAAGTACGTGTCTTTACTTCCACAAAAGCAATCTCCTTCCTATTTACAGCTATCACATCCATCTCCAGGTGCCCGAACTTCCAATTGGTATTCACCACCCGAAAACCCTTCTTGCGCATGGTTTCACAAGCAATCTCCTCACCCTTCTGCCCTATGATATTATGCTTTGCCATCTTTATCCTTGCATCTTATTCACGCGCGCAGCATCCAATCTCAACATAATCGCCAGCAATATCGTAAAGCCCCACAACGACGAACCACCATAACTAAAGAATGGCAACGGAATACCTATTACTGGTAACAAGCCCAATACCATACCAATATTAATTGTCACGTGGAACAATAAGATACCCGCCACGCAATACGCATATATCATACTAAACTTATCTCGCTGTCTTTCTGCAATATAGATAATCCTTAGTATCAATGCTAAATACAGCAGCAATAATCCTGCCGACCCAATAAATCCCCATTCTTCACCCACCGTACAGAAGATAAAATCCGTATCCTGCTCTGGGACAAACTTCAACTTTGTTTGTGTTCCTTGCAAAAATCCTTTACCCGTAGTTTGCCCCGAACCTATCGCAATCAACGATTGATTCACATTATATCCGGCTCCATGAGGGTCATCTTTCATGCCTAACAATACCTCTATACGGATACGCTGGTGTGGCTGCAATATCTTGTGGAACGCAAAGTCACAACCTTGGCAGAGTAGGGTAGAAACCATCACAAATCCCACTATCCATCCCATACTGCTCTTGCGTTGTTTCACCGCTTGTATCAACAAATAAATAGCTACATATACCAAACTTGCTATCGCCACATAATTAAAATTAACAGCTATCCATATATTTACTAGCAATCCAATTCCATAGCATGCTGCTACACCCAGAGACGTAATAATGGCAGTACGCAAGTCTTTTTCCCTAGCGATTAACAATCCCAGCACAATCATATGGATAAGTATTGTACTTATCAATATTCCCAGATTACCCATTCCAAACGGTAATACCATCTCTCCAAAACGAATCACTAAGATAAAGAGCAATATACTCACTACTCCCCAACTCAGTACATATCCTGTCATCCCCTGGCGATAAAAAGCCAACAGAAAAGAGATAAACACCAATGCAGAACCCGTCTCACGTTGCGCTACCATAATAATTAACATAGGTACTCCCATCAGCAAGAAAGGTACGGTCAAATCGCGCAAATCTCGTACTTTATAGCCGTATTTGCTCATATATTTAGCTATAGCTATCGCCGTGAAGCATTTGGCAAACTCCGCTGGTTGCAAACTAATCGGACCTATCGTCAACCAGGACAACGAACCCTTGATATCCCTTGCAAAAATAGGTGTAGCGATCAATAGCAAAATCATCACTCCATAGAAGATATACCCCAACACATCATAAGCCTTCTCCTCTATCATCAGTATGATTCCGCCCATTACAACGGCCGTTGCCAGCCAAACCAACTGCTTTCCTGCACGGTTAGAGAAGTCCCAAATACTTGTTTGGTCAAACGAATAACTCGAACCATAGATGTTCAGCCAACCAAACAGCGCAATCACGAGGAACAATCCTATTGTCCACCAGTCAATACCCGATATGATACTTCTGTTATTCCTCATCTGCTTTATCTATCAAATTCGCATTTACCATGCGGTTATATAGCCAATTTCGCTTGATTTCACCGTTCAAATACTGTTCCATCAATAGTGTAGCTATCGGGCATGCCCACGTGGAACCAAAACCTGCATTCTCTACAGCAACCGCTATCGCTATCTGCGGATTATCCTGTGGAGCAAAACCGATAAACAATGCGTGATCTTCTCCATGAGGGTTCTGCACCGTACCAGTCTTTCCACATATTTGCAATTCTGGCACGTTATACCACTTACCCGTACCTTCGGTCATCACACGCGCCATACCGCGATGCACTACATCAAAATGTTTTGCGTCAATCGAAGTATAATGAATCCTCGATTTCATCGAGTCATTTCTATTCAAGTGAGGAGTAATATAGTACCCTTTATTTGCTATAGCAGCAGTCTGATTGGCTAATTGAAGCGGTGTCACCAAGATTTCTCCTTGTCCAATAGATAATGACCGAATAGTGATAGCTTTCCATCCCTTCTTTCCATACAATTTATCATACAACGCAACCGATGGAATCGCCCCCTTCGCTTGTTCGCTGATATCGGTATCATCAAACTTTTTACCTAGTCCAAAACTCATCACATGATCACGCCATGTTTGATAATGCTCCTTAAATTCGGCATTATCATCGCTATATCCATCTTGCTGAAGCAAGTCTTTATACATGGCCCAAAAATAGGGATTGCAACTCTGCTCAATACCTTCCTCCAAATCCACAGGACTACCATGATCGTGCGTACATTTGATTGGATATGACGTTTGCCCATTGCATGTATATTGCGTTTTGGTAGTGATAACTCCTTCTTGTAATCCCACTAACGCTTGCAATATCTTAAAGGTCGAACCTGGCGCATATTGTGCCTGAGTAGCCCTATTCATCAGCGGTTTGTGTGTATCTTTCAATAGCGCTTGGTAATTCTTCGAACGCTCTTGACCTACCAACGTACGAGGATCCCAATTAGGTGAGCTCACTAGTGCTAATACCTCGCCCGTCTGGGGTTCAATAGCCACTACGCTACCCACTTTACCCTGCATCAACTTTTCTGCCAACAGCTGTGTTTGAATATCCAAACCCAATTGCAAATCCTCGCCAGTCACTGCCTCTTTATCCAGTTTACCATTTTGATACGATCCTTGTATGCGACCTCGAGAATCGCGCATCAATATCTCTACCCCTTTTTCACCACGTAGTTCTTTTTCATACATTCGCTCGATTCCATCACGTCCTGCATAGTCTCCTGCACTATAATAGGAGTCCCTTTCCAAATCCCGCTGGTTCACTTCTCCCACACTTCCCAATACATGAGAAGCAATCGGATACATATAATCGCGCAAAGTCCTACAACGTATATCTACACCTGCGTACTTATACAACTCTTGTTGCAATGCAGCCACTTCCTCTTGGCGTAACTGATCCATAAAGACTTGTGGAGAATAGCGAGAGAATCCTCGATTCTTACGAGAATTCATCATGTTCTGCATGCGCTCTTCAAACTCAATAGGGGTAATTCTCAACTTCTCGCAAAAACTCAGCGTATCAAAAGCGCTATTTTGCATCTCTCTGACAATCACGGTCACCTCGTAGATAGGCTGATTTGCCACCAGCAACTCGCCATTTCTGTCGTAAATAAGTCCGCGTGAAGGATAAATAGTCTGCCGCAACTGCGCATTGGTTTCTGCTTTTCCTTGGGTGGATTGGTCAATAATCTGCAAGATAAATAAGCGTACGATATATGTAAGCACTACCAATACTGCAATGCCCGCAATCACATATCGCCGATTATAATTCTTGTCATTTATCATCTCAAAATATCGTATCCTAAGATGATCAATATTGTTAATACGCTGCTAATCAAGGTCTGTACTAGCACCATCCACCAGTTGTTCCAGCTCCATGCCTCCAAAGCAAATACCATTAAATGATGTATCAAAACCAGGAAAACTAGGCATTTTGCATATTCTATTCTTCCGATGCTTCTACTGCAAACCTCACCTTTCACACGTTCCATATCTTGCAATACGTTGCCTAACAAAATTGGACGCAAGAAACTGAATGCTATACACGCAGCCATATTTACACCTAGCGAACTACTCCAAATATCAAACACCAAGCCTACAACTGCACCTATCAACATTTCCAACCAACGTGGTATCTGTACTGGTAAATTCATTAATATCAACACATACACCATCGGGAATCCCCAACCTGCAATCTGCAGATGGTCAAACAATAGCACTTGCAACAGCACTATTATCAATGCCTGTACTATTTGTTTAATCCATTCCATACTCTTTTCCGATTTTATCGGTCATTTTAGCGTTTTTATTGCGTAGAACTTGTACATATTTTAGAGATTTATAATCGGTACTCAGTTCTACAACTGTTTGGTGGTAGTTATCACCCGCCCCTAATTCTGTTTCAGCAACTACTCCTACCATCACACCTTCTGGGAAGACATCTGTTAGACCACTTGTTACTACTGTATCTCCTTGATTTACTGAAATATGACGCGCCATTTCAGTCAAGTTAATAAACTTGTGATTTCTACCATTCCACGCTGTACCACCTATCTGACCATTGCTTTTTAGGCGGCTACTGATGCTGATTTTTGTGTGAATAATTGGCACAACCAATGCATATTTATCTCCCACAGCACTTACTATCCCCACTACACCATCTGCGCCTATCACGCCCATATCTATTTCTATGCTATCGCGTATTCCTTTATTGATTGTCAGATAGTTGTGCTGTTTGTTTGTGCTGACACCAATTACTTTTGCTGGAATATAATCCCAGTCCAAATGACTATACACATATCCGCTATCGCGCTCGGTAATCGTCTCTGTAGCATTAGCCAATTGCATCAGTTTGGTTTTCAATTGAGCATTTTCTTCTGCTAGCGCAGCATTTACAGTACGTAGACCGAAGTACTCTCTTACATTGGTCTTGATGTTGTTTGTTCCTGCAGCTATTCTATTGGCGCCCGACCACATAGCACTCTGCTGATATTCGTTGCTAGTGCATATCAGTATAAACGCAACAACTTCCAATATCAGAAATATTAGGAAGTTGCTATAACGTAGTAAAAACTGTATCAAGTTTCGCATTTATCGAATTAAGAAACCAAAATTATTCACATTCTTTAGTGCCACTCCTGTTCCACGAGCCACAGCGTGCAATGGATCCTCTGCTACGTGGAATGGGATAGTAATCTTGTCTGTCAATCGTTTGCTCAGTCCGTGCAGTTGTGCACCACCACCAGTCAAATAGATGCCGCGCTTCACAATATCGGCATACAACTCTGGCGGAGTAGCCTCAAGGGCTTGAAGGATAGCATTTTCTATCTTTGCGATACTCTTTTCCAAGCAGTGTGCAATCTCTTGATAACTTACTGGCACTTGCATTGGCAACGCTGTTACTTTGTTTGGACCAATTACCATGTAATCTTCTGGAGCATCCTCTAATTCTGGCAATGCACTACCTACTTTCATCTTGATGCGCTCAGCTGTTGGCTCGTCAATACGCAAGTTGTGCATACGACCCATATACTCCACAATGTCTGCATTGAGGTCATCGCCAGCCACCTTAATGGACTTGTTTGCCACAATTCCACCGAGCGAAATCACAGCAATCTCTGTCGTACCACCACCTATATCTACTACCATACAGCCTTCTGGACTTTCTACATCGATACCCATACCGATTGCCGCTGCCATTGGCTCATAGATCATATATACGTCGCGACCGCCTGCATGCTCCGAACTGTCACGTACCGCACGAATTTCCACTTCTGTACTACCAGAAGGGATGCATACTACCATGCGAATATTTGGAGTAAACAACTTGTTTTGCTTCGGAATCATTTTAATCATTCCGCGAATCATCATCTCGCAAGCGTAGAAGTCTGCAATCACACCATCACGGAGTGGGCGAACAGTATTAATCAACGTGCCACCCTTACCGATCATTTGTTGTGCTTTGCGACCTACGGCCACCATCTTGCGGTCAGCTGCACTGATTGCTACCACAGAAGGCTCATCTACCACCACTTTGTCGTCGCATATGATGATGGTATTCGCTGTGCCGAGGTCAATAGCAATCTCTTGTGTAAAAGAAAATAGTCCCATTTTGTTCTAAAATATATTAAGGTGTTATTATTTTTCGTGCCCTCTTACCCAAATTCAATAAAATCGCACAAAGGTACAAAAAAAAATGCACTTCTGCAAGAAAAGTACATTTTTTTCTTTCGTTTTTATTTTTCACCTTTCATAACAACGCACAACCAACCATCTAGGAGAAGCCTTTTTATCCTGATTATTATAAACTTGCAAGATTGGATCATCCGTTGTTTTAATTTCCACTCCTATCAAATCTGCCCACTTCTGAGCCTTCGAAACTGTTTTGCGATGGCGTTGAATACTGCGCACATCTTTCTCCCAACGATGTTGTTTCTTTCGTTTTATCTTTGGCATTTGCGTAATATCCATCGCTATTGCTTGATTTACTTCATCTTCCGTAGCAAAAACTACAGCGACATTACTTATTTTTCTACATCGTTCCAAAAATTCATTCCATTCACTATCTGACTTATCTACAACTACTTGCGACCAAGCATCATTCAACGGTAATCCATGCACTTTCTGCCAAATACGTTGATTAACAGGCTCCTCTGAAATATAATAAGGCTCTTCCGACGACACATATCGCAACTTCACACGCAAATTTTTAATCTTCAATTTCTTCACAATCGATGGCTCATCTATTGGTTGTAACGTCGGATCATTAGGCAAGGTCAATGCCAAACGCAAACCACAATAATTCATCGCTTCATACGGAGCATAATACTCCCGCCTCGAAAGATAACTATTCTCTCTGCAATTATCAAAGCTTCCACCACGCACTACTTTCCATTCACCATCTTTTGCTCCTTGCGGATTGGGCTCTGTTCCTAAATAATATCTGCCATACCAATCTGAACACCACTCACTTACATTGCCAGTCATATCATACAAACCTAACTCATTTGCCTCCCTACTGCCCACACTATGTGTACGAAAACCGGCATTATCCAATCCCCAACTCACTTCACCTACCTTATCTCCACCCGCAAAACGATAGCCCTTACTCTTATTTCCCCCGCGAGCTGCAAACTCCCATTCCGCTTCTGTTGGCAAACGAAAAGGCATACCTGTTATACTATCCAAACGATGTATAAACTCCTGACAATCATACCAATTTACATCTGTGATGGGCAATGTGGGAGTTTTCCACTCGTTACTTATATACCAATCTGGCATCACCGCATTCCAAAGTGCCTGCGTCACTTCTGTTGTGGCTATATAATATGCATCTAGCGATACTGTATGAGTTGGTAAATCAGTTGCTACCGCCTCGCAATGTTGCTCTCTCGTACCACCCATCACAAACACACCTCCATCCACTCGCTGCATATCAAACTCCACTTCACCTATTTGAAAATGAAGTACTTGCAACGAGTCTGCAATGCTACTTTTAGGTTTAGCTGACACTTCTGGAGAACTCAATCCTAAAACCATAGCTCCAACCAAAATACAAATACTGGTAACTTTCCTAATGTACAATATTATTTTTTGCGGCATGCAACTAATATTGCAAAAACCATGCCATAAAACGATAATTTAAAACCATATTTCCTCCTCTCTAATCTATTTTCCTATTATTTAGTTAGTGATTAGTTAGCGATTAGTTAGTTATTAGTTAGTTATTCATAGGTTATTTATAGGTTATACATAAGTCATTCCAATGCCTTTCATAGTGTACTGCCAAACAAGCATACCTTCATTACAGTTTTTCCATACCTATAATCGATCATATCTATAACTCCACTGAAAAAAAACTCATATACACAAAAAGTGTGACAGCCTTTTCAGCTGTCACACTCGCGCTCCCTCAAGGACTTGAACCTTGGACCCCCTGATTAACAGTCAGATGCTCTAACCGACTGAGCTAAGGAAGCAGTTTTTTGACCTCAAAAATTGTTTTAATCTCGAAATCGGGTGCAAAAGTACTACTTTTTTTTCATATGAGCAAGTTTTTTTCAAAAAAAATTACTATCTTTGCAGAAAATTTTGATTTTGACTCAAAAATAACCATATTTCGACTCAAAAATAGCAAATTTTAACCCAAAAATAAAAAATGAAAAGAGTTTTAGGTTTAGGAAATGCTTTGACAGACATCCTTCTGCAAGTATCAGAAGGAGATCTTCGAGAAATCGGATTCCCAAAAGGAAGTATGAATCTCATCAATGCTGAGCAGTTGGAACAAATTCAGACACGTTTTATCTCCGTGAGAAAGCACCTTGTCGCTGGAGGTAGTGCTTCCAATACGGTAGCCACCATCGCCCAACTTGGAGGAAAAGCTGCTTTTATAGGCAAAATAGGTAGCGATGAAGTTGGCAGTTTTTATCGCGAAGATTTGATTAAAAACAATGTCAAACCACTACTTCTCACTTCTTCTCTCATGTCAGGATGCTGTATTGTACTTATTACTCCAGATGGCGAACGCACATTCTGCACCTATCTTGGAGCAGCTGCGGACCTGCATGCAGAGGATATCCGAAAAGAAGCATTTGTGGGTTATGATATTTGTCATGTAGAAGGATATCTTGTTCAGGATCACGAATTGATAGAAACAGCTTTACGAACTGCTAAAGAGCAAGGTTGCACTGTTTCACTTGATCTTGCTAGCTACAATGTGGTAAACGAAAACCACCAATTTCTCAAAGACCTTATATATAAATATGTTGATATTGTCTTTGCCAATGAAGATGAATCGTTTGCTTATACACATCTCAACCCAGAAGAATCAGTTGAGAATATTGCTGGGCAATGCGATATTGCTATTGTCAAAGTAGGAAAACGTGGTTCATATGTCCGCCAAGGTAACCAACTGCATCATATCGGTGCCATTACTTCCAACTGTCTTGATTCTACTGGCGCAGGAGACCTTTATGCTGGTGGTTTCCTCCATGCTCTCTCCGATGGATTTGATTTGCGTCGTTGCGGCGAAATCGGCACAATTGCCGCAGGACGTGTTGTAGAAATCGTAGGAACAAAGCTTCCCGATGAGACATGGGATGAAATTCGTCGCATATGTGCCCTTTATCGTGGATTTATGCATAAACTAAAATTCTAAATACAGTTTTATAATTTATAATACAACTTTATATGAAATTCCTTTACATCCTTTACCAATATCTAATTGGTTTTCCATTGGTAATAATTGCTACATTATTTACTGCCATCTTTACTATTATTTGCTTTCCATGGAAGAATGGTAAAGCACCTCGTATGGTACAAGTGTTGTGGTCGCGTAGCGTACTTTGGTTTTTGCTTGTGCCTATCAAAGTTACTGGTAAGGAGAATGTGGATCCCAATCAATCTTATGTATTTGTAGCTAATCACCAATCTTTTTTAGATGTGTTTGCAGTGTATGGTTGGCTACCAAATAACTTTAAGTGGTTGATGAAGAAAGAGTTGCGCAAAGTGCCATTTGTTGGTACAGCCTGTGCTGTAGCAGGACATATTTTTGTTGACCGTAGCAATCCACGTGCTGCGTTGCAAAGTGTAGAACTTGTAAAAAAAGAATTAGTAGATGGTATATCTACTGTAATCTTCCCAGAAGGAACTCGTACAAAAACAGGTGAAATGGGTCGCTTTAAGCAAGGCGCATTTAAGATAGCAATGGATTTGAATCTTCCAGTAGTTCCACTTTCATTAACAGGATTTTACGATGCTATGCCAAGTGGACAAGCATTTGTTAATCCTCGCGCGCGCGTGCAATTACATATAGGTGAACCCATTGATATTTCTCAATTCGCTGATATCAATGAAGCTATGGCGCATCTTCGTACGAAGGTAGAGTCTGGAATTCATAACGCGTAATCCAACACCATCATCAGTACAAACCCTGCGGTGAATCCCAGCGTAGGGATGTTGCTGTGTGGTTCTGCTTGCGCTTCAGGGATAAGTTCTTCGATTACTACATATATCATTGCACCTGCAGCAAAAGCCAAGAGATATGGCAATGTAGGTGCGATGAAACCGATAAGAAGCATCGTTAGAATAGCAGCTATCGGTTCTACTATGCCAGACAAAGCACCTATCAAAAAGGCTTTGCCTTTGCTCATGCCCTCAGAATGAAGCGGCATAGAGAGGATGGCGCCTTCAGGGAAATTTTGTATCGCTATACCGATGGCTAGTGCCCATGCGGCAGACATGGGGATCATACTTCCTTCTGCCATGGTGCTCGCTAAAATCACTCCCACAGCCATGCCCTCAGGAATATTATGCAGGGTGACCGCCACCGAGAGCATCGTAGTGCGCTTCCATTGACAGTTGCGGGTTAATCCCTCTGGCTTATCCGATCCAATATGCAAGTGAGGGATAAGGGTGTCAAGTAAGAGTAGAAAGAGAATACCCAACACAAATCCTACCGCCGCAGGTAGCCATGACACTCCACCCTGTTGCTCGGCCATCTCCAAACTCGGAATAAGCAGCGACCATACCGACGCAGCCACCATCACACCCGACGCAAAGCCCAAAAGCAATTTCTTGAGCCAATCGCTCATCGCTCCACGCAGCAAGAACACCATGGCAGCGCCTAGTGCAGTACCGAGAAAGGGAAGAAGGAGGATAGGGGGCATTGTTAGTGATGAGCTATGAGTTAATGAGTTATAAAGCTATAATTCTGTAGGTAAGATAGGCAGCGTAGGTGAGTAGAAGAATAGCTCCGTGCCAACGCTTGATCTCTCGTTTTTTATTCGTATATACAAAAAGTATCACCAGCAAACTGGCCAATGCCGCCATCATGGCATCTATCTCTAATCCGTGGTAGCCTGGCAATGCTTTGACGCATGCGCTCGTACCAAGGATAAAGAAAATATTGAAGATATTACTACCGATAACATTGCCGAGGGCAATATCGCAGTTCTTCTTGAAAGCCGCCATGCAGGAGGTTGCGAGCTCTGGAAGCGATGTGCCCAAAGCCACTACAGTCAAACCGATAATCGCATCGCTTACACCAAGCGATTGGGCGATAGAGGTGGCACTCTTGCCAATCACTTCGCCACCTACCACCAAGCCTACGAGACCGCCGATAATGAGTGCAAGCGCACGATGAGCAGACATGGGTTTGTAGTCTTCGTTACTCTCTGTTTGAGGGGCATTACCAATACCTTTGAAGTTATGCCAAAGGAAAATCAAGAAGAAGATAAGCAGAATACTACCACCTAC
>JAZKZF010000025.1:0-3270 GCA_045612525.1 Paludibacteraceae bacterium
TCTGCCTTACAAGCAGAGGGTCGGCGGTTCGAATCCGTCAACGCCCACCATTCATTCCCATTCGGGCGTTTAGCTCAGCTGGTTTAGAGCATCTGCCTTACAAGCAGAGGGTCGGCGGTTCGAATCCGTCAACGCCCACAAGAGATTGGTTAACAAAACGTTGACCAATCTTTTTTTTTGTTTACATCTGACAAGATTCCTTTTTTCTTCTTTTCCTACAGACTTCCGCCCCAATTAATTGGGAACTATATACATGTTGACACTGATCTTATTTTAAACGACAATTGAGGTCAATTTTGATGTCAATTTTCGTCAATTCAAGTAGTATATTTTGTTTGGATTGGAAAGAGCAACTCGTCGCTTGCAATCCAAAACAAAATGAAAGATAACAAGTGTCAACTGGTATATAAATCCCCAAAATTATCCACATACTGCCAAACTAAAGAGAGTGCGTCAATTTAACATGCACACTCTCTTATAATATCCTGACTCAATTCGAGAATAAGATAGATAGTATAAAGTCTATTACCGTAGGCGTCCGCTCAGTTAATCTCGTCGAACGTATTCATTGCTTGTTTATCTTTTGCCAGTTTGGGGCATAAGCAATCAATTCTACTGGCACACTGGACGAACACTAAATCCGTAGCAACGGTAGCTGTAATCCCCACTTGTGATAGTAGAAGCAAAGCCTAAGTAATACGCGCCGAACGGCTCATCCGAGTAGAGCAAACGTGACCAATAGCAGCCAGTGTTGCCAACATTATCGAGCGAAGTCTCGTAGTGGAAACCCGCAGCAGGCAAGAAAATAGAGTTACCGTTTTTCTTACTAGTCACCTCGTAACCATTCACGCCGTTTTGACTTGTCCATGTCCACGTACATTGCTCGCGAAGTTCAGTTATCTCAGCATCAGTAGGCATACGCCAACTACCACCCCAATTTGCACGAGCAGCATCATCAGCCGCTTCGAGAACGGTTTTATTATCTACAGTACCAAAGTCGCTGTTAGTGCAGTACTTAGTCATGGTTCTTTCACTACCATTGCACCATTTGTAAGTACTCCAATCATAGACTTCTTTTGGTTCTACTTCGCCCCATGCGAAATAATCGCCATACTCCTCTGGCTTGGTGGCACCTACGTTGCAGGTCGCCCATTTAACGGACAAACCTAAGTCCACGTACTCGTGACCATTATATGGGTCAGATGGCTCACCAGGGGCTATCATACTGATACTGTCCACCTTAGAAACAGTACCGTCACTGAAATAAATATAAAACTGTGCAGAAGCACTAATGGTCATCATTAAGGTAATGACTGCCATAAAAAGCTTTTTCATATTCGTATTTTTTTCGTTACATGTCGCAAGCGACGTTACATGCCTTTGGGGCGTTACATGCAGCGAAGCTGCGTTATTAAAGTTATTTCATATGTTTTCAGAGTTTCAAACCCATTATATCGTACCAAACTTGTTTGCCATCGGGCATCGAGGCACGGATAAATAATTTGCCATTAAACAAAACTTTGTCTGTCGTGGCTTGTTCCAAAGAAGAAACTTCTTCCAAAGAAGTGGTAGTGTTGTCTTTTTGCACCATAGCAAAGGTGATACTACGCACACCTGTTACTTCTGCCTCGGGCACACTTACAGCAAGACTCCCCTTGCTGACTAAGACACTGAAGTCTGTCACTGAAGTGTAGTCCAGTTGCACCACCTGCTTTGTGCCATCAGTCATTTGCACCACTATCGCGGGAACAAGTTCGGCATCTTGAGCAAGAATCGGTACACTCACACTACATAAGAACAGACTAAGTAGGAATAAGGATACTCTTTTCATAAGCTATAAAAATTTATTGATTATAATATGCTACAAAAGTACAACTAATTTTTGAAATATGCAAGAAAGAATTGCATATATGAGATTTTTTTAGTATCTTTGCGCTCGCATTTAGACTATTAAATCAATAAACTATGATTGTACCCGAAAGATTGTGGGACTATATCCGACACAAATTGAGTAAGCGAAAATAACTATCGGGCGATGTGCCCTAATTCTCTCGGTGATCTTACGGTAAAGATACGGCGAAGTTCCTATGAAGTTCCTATGCAGATAGGTGGCAAGTAAGGGGGAAGTAAGGTGGGAATTAAGAATTAAGAATTTTGAATTAAGAATAATGATTACATTTATCATCTCACTCATAGCCCTAGTGGTTGGATTTGTTCTCTACGGCACGTTCGTGGAGCGTGTGTTTGGTATTGATGAAAAGGCGCAAACACCAGCCGTCATTATGACGGATGGCGTGGACTTTGTTCCGATGAAACCGTGGCGAATCTTCCTTATCCAGTTTCTTAACATTGCAGGATTGGGACCTATCTTCGGAGCTATCATGGGTATTTTCTATGGTCCTTCTGCCTTCTTGTGGATTGTACTAGGTACGATCTTCGCAGGCGGTGTGCACGACTACCTCAGCGGAATGATCTCACTACGCAAAGGTGGTGCATCCCTACCTGAAGTAGTAGGCACGGAATTGGGCAAGGGCGTGCAGATCTTTATGCGACTGCTCTCCATTGTATTGCTCGTACTGCTGACTACGACTTTCCTTTCGGGTCCTGCTACCTTGTTGCAGGGATTGGCTAGTTTGGGCACGATGTCTTTCCAAGGGCATTTAATCCCGATTGTATGGGTATTGATTATTTTTGGTTATTATACATTGGCTACGGTGTTACCTGTAGATAAACTCATCGGTCGTTTCTACCCTATTTTTGGCGGTGTGCTGCTGTTTATGGGTATTGGCATCATGGTGGTAATGCTTAGCAAATATGGTGCAGAAATGCCCGAATTGACCGATGGTTTGCACAATCGCCAAACCAACGGCCTGCCACTATTCCCAATGATGTTCGTAAGTATCGCCTGCGGTGCTATCTCTGGTTTTCATGGCACACAATCACCACTGATGGCGCGTTGTGTGACCAACGAGCGTCAAGGGCGTTGGATCTTCTACGGCGCCATGGTGGCAGAAGGCATTTTGGCATTGATCTGGGCGGCCGCAGCAGGTACGATGTTTGCTGATCCAGAAAAAGGATTGTACGGAATAGACGGCCTTCAAGCCTTTGCCGCCGCACACCCAGGCGAGAATATTGCGGCATTGGTAGTAGATAAGGTTTCACGTTCGTGGGTAGGTACGATAGGTGGCATCTTGGCAATTGTCGGTGTGATTGCTGCTCCTATCACTTCAGGTGATACGGCATTGCGTTCAGCGCGATTGATTGTAGCAG
>JAZKZF010000026.1:0-6583 GCA_045612525.1 Paludibacteraceae bacterium
AACTGCGCTCTCAGATGCCTTGCGGAGTTGCTCCTCTGGAATACCTACTGCGTCTGGCAATTTACCACCGTATTGGTTGATGATGTCAACATACTCTTGTGGAACTGAAGAAGAACCGTGGAGTACGATTGGGAAACCTGGCAATTGCTCCATGATAGCGTCGAGGATATCGAATGCCAATGGAGGAGGAACGAGCTTGCCAGTTTGTGGGTCTATAGTACATTGCTCGCGGGTGAACTTGTATGCACCGTGGCTGGTACCGATAGAGATAGCGAGTGAGTCGCAACCTGTGCGAGTAGCGAAATCTACTACCTCTTCTGGTTTGGTATAGTGGCTCTCAGCAGCGCAAACCTCATCCTCAACACCTGCCAACACGCCGAGCTCTGCCTCAACGGTTACATCGTGTGCGTGAGCGTACTCAACCACTTTCTTGGTCAATGCGATATTCTCCTCGTATGGGAGGTGGCTACCGTCGATCATAACGCTAGAGAAACCGAAGTCAACGCAACTCTTGCAAGTTTCGAAGCTATCTCCGTGGTCGAGGTGCAAGCAGATTTGTGGCTTCTCCCAACCCAACTCTTTTGCATACTCTACAGCACCTTGTGCCATGTATTGGAGGAGAGTTTGGTTAGCGTAGTTACGCGCACCTTTAGATACTTGGAGGATTACTGGGCTCTTGGTCTCAGCTGCAGCTTTGATGATAGCTTGGAGTTGCTCCATGTTGTTGAAGTTGCAGGCTGGTATAGCGTATCCGCCTTTGATTGCTTTAGCAAACATCTCTTTGGTGTTCACCAAGCCGAGTTCTTTGTAACTTACCATAATTGTAAAACGTTTTATTTGGTTAATATTTGTTTGTTCCTATATTTTTTGTTTCGTCGCCTTTCGGCGACAAAGGTACTATTTTTTTTTGACATTACAAAATATTTTCATCCAAACTCAATGAATTGCAAAATATAGGTAGCAAAAAAAATGTAAAAATGAGTAGTAATTTATTTTTAGAAAACTAATTATTTCTTAAACGAGAAGTATTTTTGTCCAAAGAAACTTATGATTACAGTAGCAATTGTAATAATCATCTTTGATGGAGTAGGATATATACCACAAACTTCCACCAATAATTTCAATCCAAAATAATTCACCAACAAATTCACCGCCACAATAAGTATATACCGCCATAGCTGCTTATATCCACGCAGGGAAGATTGGGTGAAAGTTACATATTTATTCAACCAAAATCCCGTCAGCAGCGTAATTGGGAACACTACCAGCAGCGACATAATATGGGGAGTAAGACAAATTTGAGAGACGAAGGGCAGGGTTATATACACCAAATCATGCCCCACTACAAAATTGTATATTACAAAATACAGTACCCAATCCAGCACCATATTACCACCGCCGCAAGCAGCGTAGCGAAATAACTGTTGTGGGACATATTTACTAAAAGGTCGATAGAAAAAATCGATGATTTTAGTGATTATTTGTGATATTGTTTGCATTTTTGAAAAAAAATTCGTACTTTTGCAGCCGAAAGACAAATCAGCGTGCAAAAGTACTAAAAATTTTACACCTGAGCAAATATTAATCAATAAAATGGACGACTATCATCAACAAAATGCAACAAGTACGTGCCAAGAAGTTTCTAGGTCAGCACTTCTTGAAGGACCTGAGTGTCGCCCAACGAATTGCTGAAACCATCCAATCCGGTCGTGTCTTAGAGATAGGACCAGGCATGGGTGTGCTTACGCAGTATCTCCTAAAGAATCCTAATCTACAAACTACCGCTATCGAGATTGATAGGGAGAGTGTGGCATATCTCAAAGAGTGGTATCCTGAGTTGCACCTCATCGAGGGCGACTTCCTCAAACTCGACCTCAATATCATCTACCCCGATGGCGAGTTCTGCGTAATTGGCAACTACCCATATAATATCAGCAGTCAGATTTTTTTCAAAGTGCTTGATCATAAGGATCGTATCCCTGTTTGCTCGGGTATGATTCAGAAAGAAGTAGCAGAGCGTATTGCCTCCAAACCAGGTAAGAAAGCATACGGCATTCTGAGCGTGCTGCTACAAGCATACTACGATATAGAATATCTATTCACAGTGGACGAACATGTGTTCAACCCTCCGCCGAAAGTGAAGTCGGCGGTTATTCGCATGACTCGCAACAACCGCCAAGGATTGGGCTGCGACGAGGCGCTGTTTAAGAACGTGGTGAAAACAGCATTCAACCAGCGCCGAAAGCAGATGCGCAATTCGTTGATGGGAATAATAGGCAAAGATAATCCATTGCTCAACGACCCTATCTTCACGAAGCGCCCCGAACAACTGAGTGTAGAGGAATTTATCTCACTCACTAAAAAAATTGAAAGTTTAAAGTAAATAATTTAAAGGCAAGGATTATGGCAGAATTCAAGATATTCTACAAAGATAAAGATAAAGACAAAATCAAAGTAGGACGTAGTGTAAACATCCTAAATAGTCTTGATAAGTCAGATATTATTTGGATTGATCTATTAGACGTAAGTGATAGAACTGAGGGCGTACTCGAGGATTTCCTTAAGATTGATATCCAAGAGGATGAAGAGATGGAAGAGATTGAGATGTCCTCTCGTTATATTCAGACTGACGATTCTATCGTAGCTAACTCCAACTTCCTGCGTGATAACTTCGAGGTAGAACCTGTTAACTTTATCCTCAAAAATAGCATTCTTGTCACCACTCGAGACGTTGAATTGGCAAGTTTTAATGAGACCGTAAAGAAGATGCTCATGAATACCCGCAGCTTCCCAACCGGCTATCATGTACTTGTATCACTCATGGAGACACGTGTAGAAAAAGATGCGGATATGATCGAGGATACTACCGACCTCATCACCAAACTTTCTGGTGAAATCAACGCCAAAGACCATGTGGACGAAGAAGTACTAATCCAAATTAAAGACTTACAGGAAAAAGTCACCATCATCCGTCAGAATATCATGGATAAACAACGCGTGATCAGCAACTTCCTCAAGTGCGATTTCTTCCCTACAGAATTGCAACCTCGCCTAACAATGATTATCAAAGATATCAACTCACTATTCGATTATACACGATTTGGTTTTGATCGTCTTGACTATCTCCAAGATACCTTCCTCGGTCTTGTTAACATCGAGCAGAACAAGATTATCAAAATCTTCACCGTGGTGAATGTGGTATTCCTCCCACCTACTTTGATCGCCAGCATGTATGGTATGAACTTTGATTTTATGCCTGAGTTGGCATGGAAAATGGGTTATCCATTTGCTATTGGCTTGATGATAGTATTTACACTTGCTATCTTGCTGATTTTCAAATTGAAAAAGTGGTTATAAACAAGTTTTCAACAATCGATAATTTTATTTGTTGATGAATTTTGATAACCTAAACTTATCAATTTTATCAACAATCCATTTCCACCTTTTCATTGACATAACCCACTCTAATTGAACCAAATATAGAAGTTTTCCACATTATCCACAACCAATAATAATAAAGGAATCTTTAATTAATTCTATTTTTATTATTTAAGGTGTAGTTTGCCCCTTTGTTTTGTATTTTGTCAAAATTTTTTTAACTCAAAACTGTAGCATCATAGATGCGTCCACTAAATAGTATATTTTTTTACCATTTCCCTTGTAAATCTTAGGTGATTCTTAGGTTATTCATAGGTGATTTATAGGTTATTCAGCAATTTTAAGCATATATTCTTCTATTGTCCCAACTTGTAGTTGGGTATTCCATTCTTTCTATGTTCATTTTCCAAAATATACATTTGGGTATTTCTCGTATTATCCCGCCAACTGTTTAGCCTTGCGGTTGCGGGGTCCCCGAAAAATCTTGATTTTTGGGGTGCCTTTCCGTCCGCAAGAAAATACTTTACTTTTATACCTCTCAAAACTTTTTCAACCCAAAATTTGCAAATCCGCAAATTTTGTTGTATCTTTGCACGCATTTTGTACTTTTATATACAATATAATGTAGTACAAAATACAACCTATAAATACGATGTTACCATTAGACTTCATAGAAAATCTTCACGAACAGATGACTCCTGAGGAGGTGCAAGCACTATGCCAAGCACTTGAATCAGAACAAGTTACATCTATTCGTCTGAACGACAAACTGGACTGTCTCACCTTCGATTGCGACACCGAAGAGGTGCCTTGGCACGAAGATGGATACTATCTCAGTCGTCGTCCACAATTCACTCTTGACCCGCTCTTCCATGCGGGTTGCTACTATGTGCAAGAAGCCAGCAGTATGTTTGTTGGCGAAGTGCTTAATCAGTACCTCAAGCCCGATAGCATCGTGCTCGATCTCTGTGCTGCACCTGGTGGTAAGTCCACGCTTATCAGCCAGTTTCTTGGCAACGAGGGCCTACTCGTCAGCAACGAGGTAGTACGCCAACGCGTGTTTGTTCTCTCTGAGAATATCCAAAAATGGGGCAACGGCAATACTGTAGTTACCCACAATCCTGCGGCTGATTTTGGCAATAAACTGCCCGAACTCTTCGATTGTATCCTCGTAGATGCTCCATGCTCAGGCGAAGGTATGTTCCGTAAAGATGAAGGCGCAATTGCCGAGTGGAGCATGAAGAATGTGCAGGAATGTGCTGAGCGTCAGTGCGATATATTGGATGATGTGTGGGATGCGCTCAAACCTGGAGGTATATTGATCTATTCTACTTGTACCTTCAACCGCGAAGAAAATGAGAAAAACGCACAGTGGATTGCTGAAGAACTAGGCGCAGAAATATTGCCTATACAACACGACCAATCGTGGGGGATCACCGAAGGTAAACCTGGTTACCATTTCTATCCACACAAGACCAAAGGCGAGGGATTTTACCTTTGCGCTTTCCGCAAATCAGGAGTAGCAAAAGGTGCTTTCCGTATTCCAAAGCAAAAGAACCCAGTATCTGAAACCGTTGAGTTTAAGGATATTATGCAGAGTTGGCTTCTACATCCTGACCAATGGACCATCCGCCAACAAGACCGCTTTGTGGTAGCATATCCTGCTAAATACAAGCAACTCATTGAGTACCTCAATTCGCAATTTATCTGTATCAGCACAGGTTTTGGCATAGGCGAACTGCGCGGCAAGACTGTCGTACCTCAACATGCGATGGCAATGCTTAAGGACTTGAATACCAAAGCTTTTAATAAGGTTGAGCTTACCCTCGAGCAAGCACTCAGTTACCTTCGTTGCGAAGCGCTTTCCTTACCTAATGCAGCTGCGGGTGTGCTGTTGCTCACCTATGAGAATGTACCTCTTGGCTTCGTGAAGAATGTGGGTAACCATTGCAACAACCTCTACCCAAAAGAGTGGCGAATACGCAAACTATAAAATACATTTGAGCCATGAATATCCGTCTTTGCTCTTTGCTCTTGGTTCTTTGCTCCCTCCCTATAAACGCTCAACAGCAGTGGTATTTTTCTGTGGATGAGCGTTATCCTGCGGAGCGTCAGCAGTTGCAAGGCAAGCAGCGTATCTTGGTGGTCAACAATGCTTTAACCCAACCACAAGACTTTGGTCATACTACCATAATCGATGGCGAGAACCAAAACCATGCTGAGATTGACCTCTCACGCAGTATACTTTACTGCCTCTTTTCCGTCACACAAACCATGGAATCTACAGGCGAGTTTGATGCCGTCGAACTGATGGATATATCGCAAAACCACTCCACCAACTACTATACCCGCACACCGCTCACTTTCTCACAAGCAGAGCGCTTGTGTACGGATTATCAAGCAGATGCGCTTTTGACACTCAACCAATTGGTATTATACGATATCGTAGAGAGTTTCCCTACCGATGAGGGTACTTACTATGCCTACTTGCAAGCATATGCCCAGTCCCATTGGACCATTCACTATGCGGGGCAACTACGCGAAGTGACTTTCACACAAGCAGATACACTCCTCTGGGAAAGTCAACTCCACTACAACCGTACACAAAGTCTCAGTGACTTACCTTCTCGCCAAGAGGCATTACATTATTTGGCTCGTGAGCTAGGCAACCGCATTGGCAGTAGTTTCGCTCCTTCGTGGCAAACCACCCGTCGCTATATATACGAATTACCCGACCTACAAGCAGGCTTAAATGTCTTTCGCCTACAACGATGGAATAGTGCTATCAATCAGTGGATTACTATTGTAGATAGCAAGGACAAAAAAGCCGCAGCATGTGCTGCGGCCAATATCGCTATTGCTTATGAGATGCTTGGCGATTATGCTTCGGCTTGCGATTACGCCCAGCGTGCCAGCCGCCTTTTCGGCGCTTGGAAGACGGCTTACGGTCGTCAGCAGCAAGCGAACATACGCTACTATCTGGCGCAGCTCCAAGCTCGGCAGGCAAGGGAATCCGATCTATAACCTTCTGCAAGAATCGCTCAATCTTATTAAAGAATCGTTTATCTTCGGGGCTAACTAATGTGATGGCTTCGCCTTTGTTTTCCGCACGAGCTGTACGACCAATACGATGCACATAATCTTCCGCATCGCGAGGCACATCATAGTTGATGACCAATGGGATGTCATCCACATCAATGCCGCG
>JAZKZF010000027.1:0-39388 GCA_045612525.1 Paludibacteraceae bacterium
TGAGTTCGTACAACCACTCTGCACCGGTGTTCAGACTATGGCATTCGACATTATCAACCTTGTGATGATCGTAGCGATTGTATATGCAGGTTTCTCACTCGTACAAAGCAAAGAGAAAAAAGCGAAAGTTATCTCTGGCGTAGTAACCGCAGCAGCTTTGGGCGTTTTGGCTTACAAGTACTTGAACATTTCTGCTGAGGGTATCACCTTGAGCGCTCCTATCTTCCAACAGTTCAACCCATTCTATGTCGTAGCACTCACCCCATTCAGCATGGCACTCTTCGGTGCACTCGCCAAGAAAGGAAAAGAGCCATCTGCTCCACGCAAAATTGCACTCGGTATGGTGGTAGCTACTATCGCGTATATCGTCATGGCAGTAGCTTGTATCGGTCTGCTGACTCCTAACGCACAAGAATTGGCTCGCGTAACTGGCGACCCAACCTTCGTGAATGCTAACGTACTCATCTACACCTACTTGATTCTCACCTTCGCAGAGTTGCTTCTCAGCCCAATGGGTATCTCATTTGTTACCAAAGTGGCTCCTCCAAAGTACAAAGGTATGATGATGGGTGGCTGGTTTGTGGCTACCGCTATCGGTAACTACCTCGTATCTATCGGTGGTAACCTCTGGGGTGACATGCCATTGTGGGGCGTATGGAGCGTATTTGTAGCCGTTTGCGCTGTGGCTGCTATCTTTATGTTTGCGATGATGAAGAAACTCGAAGATGCAACAAAGTAATCTATGAACAATCTTATTCAAGCAATAACCGACTACACGACGGCTCTGGAGCAGAAACTCTCTGCTCTGGAGGCGCGTGTAGCGCAACTCGAAGAAGCCAATGAGGCAATGAAGCAAGAAGGCAATGAGGCGAAAGCCTTGATTGCCACATTGCAAGCAGAAGTGGCTGCATTGGCAGCGGCTGGCCTAGCAGTTACGCCAGCGGAAGAGCCAGAGGTGGAAATCGAACTCATCGTAGAAGATCCACAAGAGCAAGAAACTCCAGAAGAGTTGGTAGAAGAACCACAAGAAAAATCTGCTGAAGAGTCACAAGAGAAGCCTGCACAGGAGATGCCACTAGAACCACTAGAGTCCCTAGAGATAATAGAGGAAGAAGAGCCAGTGGTAGAACCAGTGGCAGAACTAATTGTAGAACCTGCGCAACAACCAGAAGTAAAGGCTGAGCCAATAGCAGCTCCACAACCTGCACCACGCCCAATGCCACAACAAACATCTTTGTTTGGTACCGCCGTGGATGATATCCGTCAAGCGATCTCTTTGGGTGACCGTTTCCTCTTCCAACGTGAACTCTTTGCAGGCAATGGCGAATTGATGCAAAAGACATTGGACGAGATTAATAGTCTCGGTTCGCTCAGCGAAGCAATGGACTATGTAGCAGATAACTTCGAATGGGATAGCGAATCAACTGCAGTACAGTTATTCGAAAACGTACTTAAACGCCGTTTTAGTTAATATGCTCTACATCGTACCCACACCTGTTGGCAACTTGGAGGACATCACTTTCCGTGCGCTGCGCGTACTAAAAGAGGTGGACTTGATTTTAGCAGAAGATACCCGCACTTCATCCGTACTGCTCAAGCATTACGACATCCATACACCGCTCAAGAGCCATCATAAGTTCAACGAACATGAGACTAGCGACGATATGGCAGACCGTATTGCTGCAGGCATGACGGTAGCACTGATCTCCGATGCAGGTACACCTTGTATCTCTGATCCTGGTTTCATGTTGGTTCGTGCATGTGTGGAACGCGGAGTAGAAGTACAATGTCTGCCTGGTGCCACAGCATTTGTACCTGCATTGGTAGATTCTGGTTTACCCAATGACCGATTCTATTTCGAGGGCTTCCTTCCCCAAAAGAAAGGTCGTCAAACACGTATGAAATTTCTCGCAGAACAGACACATACGATGATCATCTATGAATCTCCATTTCGATTGGTAAAGACTTTGGAACAATTGGCAGAGTTTATGGGGGACGAACGTCGCGCAAGTGTCAGCCGAGAGATTAGCAAATTACACGAAGATACCCAACGCGGAACCCTACTTGAGTTAGCAGCACATTACAAACTGACTCCACCTAAAGGCGAAATCGTATTGATTGTGGAAGGGAAAGCCGATAAGTAATTTATCCTGAAGACATCCCGAAGATACCCCGAAGATAGCAAGAATATGAGCAGCAATCTGCAAATGAAAATATTGGCAAAGGAAACGGCTATTTATGGTGTTTCCTCAATTGTGGGTAAGTTCCTCAATTGGATGCTTGTACCGTTATACACTTATGTATTGCAGCAGCAATCAGACTATGGTATCGTGACCAATCTGTACGCTTGGACTGCGCTATTATTGGTGATTCTGACCTATGGTATGGAGACTGGTTTCTTCCGATTTGCCAACAAAGAGGGTGAGAATGCACAAACGGTATATAGCACCTCGCTAATTACATTGTTTACTACCTCATTGCTATTTGCCATAGTTTGCGTGGTATGGCAAACACCAATAGCTGATGCGCTAGGATATCCTGCACATAGTGAGTTTATTGCGTTGCTAAGCATTGTGGTGTCAATGGATGCATTTGCAAGTATTCCGTTTGCATATCTTAGATACAAGAAACGTCCATTGCAATTTGCAGCACTAAAATTATTGTTCGTATTTCTGAATATTGCACTTAACTTATTCTTCCTCGTGCTATGTCCAAAGATACAAGATTGGAATGTAATAAGTTCGTGGTATAATCCAAATTATGGCGTGGGGTATGTGTTTGTGGCCAATATCATAGCGACAGCGATTCAGACGCTTTGTCTCTTACCTTATATTGTTATAAAAGGTTTTTCATGGACGTTGCTTAGGCAGATGCTGAAATACTCACTGCCATTATTGGTATTGGGAGTGTGCGGCATTATGAACCAAACATTGGATAGAATACTCTTTCCTTTCTTTTACACAGGTGCTGATGCGCAGACACAATTGGGCATCTATGGTGCATGTTTCAAAGTGGCAATGGTAATGATGATGTTCACGCAAGCCTTCCGCTATGCGTATGAGCCGTTTGTGTTTGCTAAGCATAAGGATAAAGAGTCTGTAGAAGCATATGCTGATGCTATGAAATACTATATCATCTTCTCGTATATGATACTGCTGGGGATGATTTTCTACCTTGACTTGTTGAAATTTATTATCGCCCCATCCTATTGGGAAGGACTTAAAATTGTGCCAATCGTACTATGGACTTATATCTTCCAAGGTGTATATTTTAATCTCAGTTTCTGGTACAAATTGACCGACAAAACACAATGGGGAGCTTACTTCTCGCTGATTGGAGTAGCGATCACCTTTAGTTTACAGGCAGTATTTGTTCCACGTATTGGTTATATTGCTTCCGCAGCAAGCAGTACGATATGCTATCTAGTAATTATGCTGATGTCATATTTCATCGGACGCAAGCACCTTAGTATCCCATATGATTTGCGACGAATTGGCATATATACAGGTATTGTTGTCGCCATTTTGGCAGGATATTATGGTTTGGCACAGTTGTTGTCAATGAATGAATGGGCAAAAATGGGAATCGGGAGTGTGTTCTTTATGATATATTGCATGCTTTTCTATCGTTTAGATGGCAAAACACTTATTAAGAAAAAATAACATATGTTTTCAGGAATAGTAGAATCAATGGCTCAAATCGTAAAGATAGAGCAAGAACAAGGTAATAAACATTTCACGCTACGCAACCCATATGGCGAACCGCTGAACATCGACCAATCCATTTCGCACAATGGTGTTTGCTTAACAGTGGTAAAGATGGATGGTGACCTCTACACCGTGACCGCCATGCAAGAGACACTTAACCGCACTAACTTGGGTGAAGCTCAAGAAGGTGATTGGGTGAATCTTGAGCGTTCTATGCTGCTCGGCGAACGTTTAGATGGTCACATTGTGCAAGGACATGTGGATCAAACGGCTCGTTGTGTGGAAGTGAAAGAAACGGATGGAAGTTGGTACTATCGCTTCCAATATGAAAGCACAAAAGAAATGGCTATGCGTGGTTATTTCTGCGTGGATAAGGGTTCTGTCAGCATCAATGGCGTGAGCTTGACTGTATGTGAACCTGATGTGGTGGAAGGCAAAGGCTATGTGAGCGTTTGCATTATCCCTTATACCCACGACAATACCAACTTTAAGTACATTAAAGAGGGAACATTAGTAAACTTGGAGTTCGATATTATCGGCAAGTACATTACACGAATGAATCAATTAATACAATAACAAGAAATGGATAAAATTAGTTATGCAATTGGCCTAAGCATGGGTCAAAATTTGATGGGAAGTGGCGTTACTTCCTTGGAGTATGCTGATTTAGCAGCTGGTATCAAAGATGTATTGGAGAAAAATCAGCCTCAAATTTCGTATCAAGAGGCGCAACAAGTGTTGGGTAAGTTCTTCAGTGAATTAGAAGCGAAAATCGCTGGCGAGGCAAAAGCTGCAGGCGAGGCATTCTTGGCAGAGAATGCTAAACGTGAAGGCGTAAAAGTGACTGAAAGCGGTTTGCAATACGAAGTATTGGAAGCTACAATTGGTCAAAAACCTAAAGCAACTGATAAGGTTCGCGTACACTACGAGGGTACTTTGATTGACGGCACAGTATTCGACAGTAGCTATAAGCGCGGAGAAAGCATTACTTTTGGACTCAACCAAGTGATCAAAGGCTGGACTGAGGGTCTTCAACTCATGTCTATCGGTAGCAAATACAAACTCTATTTGCCATATCAATTAGCATACGGCGAACGTGGCGCAGGAGCAAACATCCCTCCATACGCAGCATTAATCTTCACCGTAGAATTGCTTGGAATCGAATAATAACTATATAAAATCAATAATTAACAATGAAAAAAGTATCTATTATCCTCATTGCTGCTATGGCAATGATTTCATGTGGCAATGTATACACAGGAAAGACCATTGAGCTTACCAATCTGAATGATAGTATGAACTATGCACTAGGATTAGTAAATGGCGCACAATTAAAGATGTACCAACTACGCAATGATTCTTCTGTTGAGGCCGTTACTGAGTTTGTTGATGCCCTTCAACGTGGTTATGATGGTAAAATTGAAGTATTGAGCGAGGCTGGTAGTATCGGTCGCAATATCGGCCAATCTATTAAGAAATCAGAAGAAACTGGTTTAGCAAATAATTCTGTATGGGCAATAAACCAAAAGATTTTCTTCCAAGGATTAGTAAATGGTTTGCGTCATGACACTACTGTGATGAAAGCTGCCGATGCACGTAATTATTTCCAAGCACAATATCAAGCTTCTGCCACATTGGATGACAGCGTAAAGATTGGTAAAGTTGTAAAAGGAAAGTGCATTTTTAAAGTGAAGACTATTACACTCAAAAACCAAAGTGATAGTATAAACTATGCATTCGGCTATATGAATGGTGAAGACATATACCGCTATGTATTACTCATGGACACTACTGGTCAATTGACAAAAGACCTCATCGTCAATATCAACAAAGGTTTGAAGATGAATGTAAGAAATCCACAACTCGTGAATATGGGTGAACAAATCGGTAAAAACATCAAAGCACAAGAGGCTGAAGGTTTGATTGGCGAACCAAGTTTGGTTACAGACTTCATGCTTATCAAGCAAGGTTTTATCAATGGTTTGCTAGGTTATGAAGAGCAGATGGATGGAACCGAAGCTGGTGAGTACATTCAAAATACTATGAATTATATCAAGTACGGCAACGTAAAAGAGGATGGCGAGAAGTTCTTAACTGAGAATGCTCTTAAAGAGGGTGTAAAAGTTACCGAAAGCGGTCTTCAATACGAAGTGCTCAAGATGGGCAAAGGTAAAAAACCATCTGCAACAGACAAGGTAAAAGTACACTATCATGGCACATTAATCGATGGAACAGTATTCGACAGCAGTGTTGAACGTGGTGAGCCTACTTCATTTGGTTTGAACCAAGTGATCAAAGGTTGGACCGAAGGTTTGCAACTCATGCCTGTAGGCAGTAAGTTCCGCTTCTATATCCCACAAGAGTTGGGTTATGGTGCACAAGCTGCTGGTGCTGGTTCTATCCCTCCATACTCTACCTTAATCTTCGAGGTAGAATTACTCGGCATCGAGAAGTAAATCATGGGCATCATTGCCAAACAAAGTATTCAAGGCACCATCGTCACCTATCTTGGGGTGGCGGTGGGCTTTGTTACAACGTTCTTTGTACTGACACGTTTCCTCTCAGCGGAAGAGATTGGTTTGGCACGTGTATTGGTAGATGCTGCCACACTCTTTATCGGACTTGCCCAATTGGGCACTTCCTCCTCCATTATTCGGTTTTATCCGCATTTCAGGAGTCAAGAACAAGGAACCAAGAGCCAAGATGAGCATGGATTTTTCTTCTGGACGCTGATTGTACCTTTGATAGGTTTTGCACTCTTTACAGCCATTTACTGTGCATGCTATACACCTCTTAGTCTATGGTTTGGCGAGAAGTCACCATTATTTGTAGAGTACTACTATATGGTGCTTCCAATGGCCTTCTTTATGCTCTACCAAACCGTATTCGAAACCAATGCTAACGTGCGCATGCATATCGTAGTGCCTCGTGCAGTACGCGAACTCATCACGCGTATCGGTTTGTTGGTGGTATATCTACTCTACGCCTTTCGCGTAGTGGATATAGATGGTTTTGTCGTGGCATTATGCAGTGTGTATGCCGTAGCGATGCTATGCAACATGGGCTATCTCTTTTCGTTGGGCGAAATTTCTTTGCGCCCAGATTGGAACTTCTTGCGCGACAATCGCTCATTAGTGCGACAATACTTGCTTTATACGGGCTTCCTACTCATTTCCGCAGTGGCTTCGGTATTAGCCCCTACCCTTTCATCTTTCTTTATCACTGCCGAGATGGGACTCAGCTATACGGGCATCTTCGCTGTTGCCACCTATATCGCGGTGATGGTTAGCATCCCTTATCGTTCAATGGCCGCAATTGCGGCACCACAACTGGCGACGGCTATCAAAGAGAACAACCAACACGAAACAGCTCACCTTATGCAGCAAGTCAGTAGTACATTGCTACTTATAGGCGGAATCATCCTTTGTGTGATTTGGCTCAATATTGACCTTATTTTCCATATCCTCCCGAACGGCGAAACATATGCCTCTGCACGTCAAGTGGTATTGATATTAGCAACAAGCCAATTGTTTATTGCGGTATGTACCTTCACATCCTCCGCACTCAACTATTCGCGTTTTTACGCATTCTCACTATTGTTTTCATTCATCCTAACCGCCTCATCTATTGGACTCAACAATTTACTAATCCCACATTTTGGTATGGATGGAGCGGCAGTGAGCAACTTAATTGCCTATGCCCTTTACTTCCTACTTATCACACTCACAGTACGTTTTACGCTCCATGCGCCTACGTTCGCGCGCCAGCACGCAAAGATTCTGCTGCTGATTATGGTGATACTCAATTTGAATTTCCTATGGCAGACATACTTGCCTATCCAAAATATATGGCTCAGTAGTATTATTCGTTCTTTAATACTTATCGGTGGCGGTTGCGCCATTGCATGGTTCAAGAACCTTTCTCCCGAAATCAACCAACAAGTAAGGTCTTTATTTTCTAACTTCCAACAGCGTAAGCGGTCTAACTTCTAATTTCTAATATGCGCTATTTCATCCGCTTTGCATACGATGGTACAGCCTTTCACGGCTCGCAACGCCAGCCCAATGGCATTACTGTTCAAGAAACGATGGAGCAGGCATTGGCTATGATCTTCCGCGAAGAGATTCCTCTCACATTCGCTGGTCGCACCGACGCAGGTGTCCATGCTCGCGAAATGTATGCGCACTTCGATCTCACCGATACCCTACTCCCAATTCCCGATTTCCGAACATTAATATTCCGCCTCAACGGCATTTTACCCAATTCCATCGCTATCTTTGATATCTATCCTGTAAAAGACGATGCTCATGCTCGCTTCGATGCAGTGCGCCGTACTTACGAATATCATGTAGTGGATCACAAAGATCCTTTCCTTTGCACGCAAACTACACGCATACGCCCAGGATTGGACTTTGCTGCCATGAACGAGGCGGCGCAATTGTTGATTGGCAAACAGGATTTTGCTTCATTCTGCCGTACCAACACCGATGTAAAAACAACTATCTGCGACCTTACGCGTGCAGAGTGGAAAGAATTGGGCAACGGACATGCCGTATTCACCATCGCTGCCGACCGTTTCTTGCGCAATATGGTACGTGCCGTGGTAGGTACATTGTTTGAGGTAGGGCGTGGCAAAATGACTAAGGAGCAGTTTGCAGAGGTCATCACGCAGCGCAACCGCTGCGCAGCTGGAGACTCAGCCCCCGCAGAAGGGTTGTTCCTCACGCATGTTGAATATCCCGAAGATATTTATATCCAATAGATCACTTTCTAATCACTTTTCAAATTCCTTACTGGTTTCGGGAGCACCATAGGAGATCTCTAGGACATCGGTGGGCTTTCTGTAGGCTACTCCTTCTCCACTCGCACCACACAATAACCACACTATTCGTGGGAATATAGTGCCCTGCGAAAAGAAATAGAAACAAAAACTCTCACCCCATTGAGGTGAGAGTTTGTTTTACAACTTCAAATCTTATATATTCGAACGTTATTATTTCTTTGGATATGCCCATTCTCCAATTACAACCAAGTTTCCAGCTTTGTCATATCTCTCTGCAGAATACACAAAACTACAACCATCGGATACTATTGCAGCCACTTCTTCGTGAGAAAGCTTAGCAACTGCTTCGTCAAAGAGTTGTTTTGCTTTAGCGTCGCAATCTTTTTCGCTACTTCCTTCTGTAACCACTTGTCCATAAGGAACTTTTTTATCTACTTTGAAGTAATTTTCAACAACAAAAGGATCATCCCCAGAACCATTAAATTTATGGACTCCAAAAGAATAGCCTTGTTGCATTGAAATAGTTTCTTCGCAGGATGTTAATCCCAATGCTAACACTAAAAAGCAGCACATAGCCACCGAATCAAATAGTTTTTTCATTTGTTTGATTATTAATTAGTTATTTACAACACTATTGTTGTTTTGATTAAATTTATGAATTCGTAATTGAATATTTTCTCTTAGTTGCTCGCTATATAGCCAAGGCTCTATACTATGATAGTCTCCCTGATTGAGTATATTGAGGATGTTAGGCAAATAACTACCATCGAAACCATCAAGTATCAGAACATTGTGTTCTGTAGAGAGAGTAATAGTTATGCTATCGTGCAAATAAGCTGGTGTCTCATCAACACGCCAATTGACAGGATTGATACTCATTACGTTAGGAGAACTAATGACAGGTTTGATGTACTTTACATCTGATACAGAATTATAACATATCGTTACTCCAATATCAGCTGAATCCTTTGCTCCAATGATCCATGGTGCTACCAGCGTATCGGCAGGTGTGACTTTATAACCCAATACATATGCTGCTACCATTCGCTGGCGAACATCTTCGGATAATGTTTTCATAAGTTCAACGACAGATTTGCCACCTTGACTAAAACCTGCAAGTACAAATGGACGCTGATTATTGTGATGATTCAAATAATATTGGAAAGCATTTTGAATATCAACGAAAGAAACTGCATGATATCGTCTGTTGATTGTATCCTCATTCAATGTAGCCCATGTATCAAGAGTAATGTGACGATAATATGGAGAATAGAAATTGTTGTTTTCTGCCATATAAGCAGCGATTTTCAACATTTCTATTTTCATATTGTTACGATGCACAATATTGTAAGGATCTGCATAATGAGATAGTATTCCTTCTTCGTTGTACCAATCATACTCCCATGTAGATGGAATATAGAATACATCAGCACCTGTGTTATGAGCATTCTGTTCTATATACCACATCATCGTGTCCTCGTAATTAGGAGTTTGCGGTATATATATTGCTTGAGACAATCGTTCATTTCGACATCCTATGAATAAACCAACCCATAAGATAACACTATATTGTATTAGCCTCCTCATTTTTTTAGAAGTTATCTGCATTACATCAATAGCACCAAATGTTGTTAATCCAATATTCAAAACAACTCACCCTTCTTGCAAAAAAGCAAGCAGTTCGGTCATGTTATTAAATACTTGGTCGGCTTGAGATAAATCTTCTTTGGTTAATATGCCCGTATTCACGGCATAAACAGTCAATCCTGCTGCTTTACCAGAGCGAATACCCAAGGGCGCATTCTCAATAACAAAGCATTGCTCTTTCTTAAGTCCTGAACGTTCCCACGCTTTCAGATAGGGTTCTGGATTGGGTTTTCCGTGCGTAACATCAAAAGCAGTAATCATTCTATCTTGCTGAAAGATAGATGGAAATACCGTATTTAGACTATCCAACAGCGTTCGCATACCAGAACCAGTAACCACCCAAATTTGACTGCCCGATTCTTTAACAAACTGCAACACCTCTGCGACACCAAGAATAGTAGGCGTAGCGGTATTGATCAATCGGTGATAGTATGCAGATTTCTCCGCATAAATCGTCTTTACCTCATCAGGGGTTGCATCTCGACCAACAGTTTGTTGGAATGCCTCACGAATGACTGATTCACCTGTACGTCCTTCGTTGATATAACAATCACGGGCTGTAAAAGCGATCCCGTGTGCTTTCATCACTTCTTCCCATGCAATCGCATGATGGGGCATTGAGTCAAACAACACCCCATCCATGTCAAAGAAATAAGCTTTTTCCTGTATCATTATTGGTGTTCTGGACGAAGAAGATCGTTAACAGTCTTCACTGGATTGAAAGTAGAAACTGGCACCTCCACAAAAATTGTATTCCAACGGCTCATAGCGCCATTCCACAATCCTGGTAACTCTAAGGCCAACAAGTCCTTGCCATCTTTTGATTTATGTGAGATGAATCCTGTCTTCTCATCCACAAAGTTAGGCAAGTGATATGGTTTGCCTTCAGCATCACGCGTAGCACATACCAAGTCCACAGGATTGAAGTGGGTAGCTTGTTGCATAAGTGCAGGGTCGGATATTTGGCTTGACTCAAGGATTTGGCAAGAGATACTTCCATCTTCTTCACGCACGAGGAAAGGTCCGCCACCAGGTTCTCCAGTATTCTTAACCACACCGCACACTCGCAGTGGACGAGCAAGGCGAGCACGTTCCTCTGCAGATAGATTAGGATCCTGCAAACGCTCAAATACACGCTTCTGCTCTGTTACCAATACACCAGCTAGCAATTGTTTATAACGAACTGTATCTTCCTTGAGGCGATCTGGAACCACATTATCAATATTCTTGATAAAGACAATATCTGCTTGTTGTTCATTGAGGTTCTCAATGAGTGCACCATGTCCACCAGGACGGAAGAGCAACTTGCCATCAGCAGTACGGAATGGTGTGCCATCTGGGTTCGCAGCAAGCGTATCAGTAGAAGGTTTTTGCTCGGAGTAGGAGACATGGAATTTCACCCCAAGCTTTGCTTCATATGCCGCTTGATGCTCCGCGATATGTGCCTGGAATAGAGGAAGATGCTCATGACTAACGGTAAAATGTATATTTACTTCGCCTTTGGACGAAGCATACATTGCGCCCTCTACCAAGTGCTCTAGTGCTGGAGTACGAGGTCCATCTTCGTATGAGTGAAATAGGAGCAATCCTTTAGGTAGATTACCATAATTCATATCTTTCAATAGATAACCAACAGCGGCTTGCTCGTCAAGATTAGCTAATTGTGGACCGAAAGCAAAATGATGTTTTTCTGCAAGGAATTTCTCGATAAAATCAGTCTTTTTTCCATCTTCGAGGTACTCAAACAAGTTCTTAAACATACGACTTGCTGCTCCACTAGCAGGTACAAATTTCAGCACAGTATGCCCCTCGTCGAGATACTCTTGCCACGCCTTCACGTAAGTTTCAATCTCATCCTCAGAAGGGTTAAGTACTCCGTTCCCTACCGAAGCTGCAGAAACGATATCTAATTCAGGAAAACCAGTCGCAAAAGTCTGGAGTTGTTTTTCGGCTTTCTCTACAGAGATGCCACGTGCACCCAGTTGGGCAAAGTCAGATGGTGTAAACATAGTATTCAGTATATTAATTTATTATTCATATCAACCATGCAAAGGTAATAAAAATTTATGATTCAACCATATATTGATGAACGATTTTACTATATTATGTTATATTTTTGACTAAGAGTCAAATATATTTGGAAGTTTCATTTATTTTTTGTACCTTTGTGCGCATTTTATGCAAGTTAAAAAAGATATGAAGAATATAGCTTTTATTGTCAATCCCATATCGGGAACAAAAGCGAAAAATCGCGTAGGGAAGTTGATTCGTGAACTGCTAGATCTGCAGCAGTTCTCACCAACTGTGGTAGTTACAGAATATGCAGGACATGCCACGCAGTTGGCACAACACTTCGCCTTGGAAGGGTACTATGCTGTAGTGGCAGTTGGCGGTGACGGCACTGTGAATGAGGTAGCTAGTGGATTGATTGGTTCCAACACTGCACTTGGTATCGTACCAAATGGTAGCGGCAATGGATTTGCACGCCATCTCGACATTTCGACACGTATGAATCGGGCCATTGAGATGTTGAACAGTAGTGAAGTAATCAATGTGGACTATGGAATGGTAAATAACCAACCATTCTTTTCTACATGCGGTGTTGGATTTGATGCTGTAGTGGCGCATGATTTCTCGGATAGCAGTAGAGGACTTAAAGGTTATGTGCAAAGTATTTTTAAAGATTTATTCCAATATAAGCCTGAGACATATCAGCTCATCGGAGATGGTATCAATCAGACTACTACTGCTTTTTTGGTCAATTTCGCCAATGCTGGGCAATGGGGTTATGATGCATATATCGCTCCAAAAGCTAGCGTACAAGATGGTTGGTTAGATGTGGCTATTGTAAGTGAGTTTCCAATGACCGCAGCTGCAGGATTAGCTTTAAGTCTTTTCACGAAAAACATTGACGAGAAACTGCATATGAATACGATTCGTGTTAAAGATTTAACGTTGAAACGCAATAGTGAAGGTCCAATGCATATTGATGGTACACCAATAACAATGCCTGCTGAGTTGCACGTAAAAATCGTAGAAGAAGGATTAAAAGTGCTCGTAAAGAAGCGTTTTTAGATAAATGATTAAGAATGTAATATTTGATTTCGGTTGCGTGTTGGTGTATTGGAGCCAACATAATCTCTATGACACCTACTTCGGCAGCAAAGAGAAAACCGATTGGTTTGTAGATAATATCTGCACATGGGAATGGAATAATCAAACCGACATGGGTAAATCCTTCGCAGCGTCTGTAGCAGAGAAAATATCCGAATTTCCTGAATGGGAGAAAGAGATACGCATGTATTGGGATCGTTGGGAAGATATGCTTGGTGGAGAAGTTCCTGGTATGAAGGAATGGATATGTGAACTAAAACATGCAGGATACAAGGTATATGGATTGAGCAATTGGTCGCATGAAACATTCCCAATGGTTAAAGACAAATACGAAGCATTTGGCATGATGGATGGGATCGTAATGTCGGGACAGGAACTAATTGCTAAACCCGATTTGCGCATATATCAAATTTTGCTTGAGCGTTATGGTTTAGAAGCAGAAGAGAGCATATTTATCGACGACCGAAAAGAGAATATCGAAGCAGGGGAACAACTGGGTATTCGTGGCATCGTATTTAAACATTGCGAACAGGCTAAGAAAGCGTTTCATGTAATAACAGAAAATCTAATGGAAAGTTAAAATTATGACTATTAAAATCATCAACAAGAGCAATAATCCGTTGCCACGCTATGAGAGCGCACAGGCAGCTGGAATGGACATACGCTGCCACTTAGCAGAGGCGGTTACTTTGCTGCCACTGGAGCGTAAGCTGTTGCCTACTGGCTTATACATTGAATTACCACAAGGTTATGAAGCACAGATCCGGCCACGCAGTGGACTTGCACTTAAGCGCGGGCTTACTGTGCTCAATACCCCAGGAACAATTGATGCCGACTACCGCGGGGAGATAGGCGTGATACTCATCAACTTGAGCAACGAACCACAGACCATTGAGCCCGGAGAACGCATATGCCAAATGGTGATTGCTAAGCACGAGCAACCCGAATTGCTAGAAGTACAGGTACTAGGCGAGACCGAACGAGGTGCTGGTGGATTTGGACACAGCGGAGTGAAATAAGATTTTAGAGGTTGAAATACTGGATATATATATGGCTCATAGTGTGGGTGTTGCTTTTAGGAGCAATACTGAGTGATGTGCAAGCAAAGTCTACAGCTAAAGATACATTGAGTGTGGAAGAAGAGCAGCAGTTTTTGTACTACTTCTACGAAGCACAACGCCTCATACAAAAAGAGGACATCGCACCAGCATGGGAATTGATGCAATTTTGCTATGCACTGAATCCTAACAATGCAACGGTAAACAACTACATGGGTGTATTCTTAGACGCATTTGATCAAAAGGCTGCAGCAGTAAGCCATTTTCGCAGGGCATTCGAATTAGAGCCAAATGAGTATTGGTATCAATACACTATGTATCTGCTGAATAGCGAAGACAAGCAGTTGAAGAAATACGCCATACAAAACTTGGAATTAGTTGCAAAAACCAAGACGAAAGATGAGGACGTGCAGAGTATGCTACAAAAAGCATACATGCATATGGGTAACTACAAAAAAGCATTGGCGCTACAAGATCGTCTGGACTCGATTGTAGGGTACAATGCCATGAGTGCAATGCAGCGATATCGACTGAACGCACTGATGAACAACAGCAAACAGGCCATCTACGAGGTAGAGCGTTATCTGCAAGAAGACCCAAATGATGTGCAATTTCATGTATTTCGTGCGCAGTTGTACGAACAAACGCATCAACCATCAGAGAAAATGATCGAGGCATACACAGCTTTGCTCCGATTTGACTCACGCAACTTGATGTTGATGAACAACTTGGCATGGCACCTATGCTTAGCAGATAAAGACTTAGACAAGGCGGAGTCACTCTCGCGCACCACCATCATGCAAGAGCCAAGCAATCCAACCTACTTGGACACCTACGCATGGATTATGTACAAGAAAGGCGACTATCAAACCGCATTCTTCTATATTCAGCGGGCATTGGAAAACGCTACACCCGAAGCAAAAGAAGAAATCACGATGCACTACAAAGCAATACTGAAGAAGTTAAAATTATGAAGCGTATTGTCCCCATCATAGCATTAATTGGTCTACTGCTTTCCTCGTGTGGAACACAGCGACAAACAACACAGCCCCGTCGCTTTCAGACTTTGAATCAAAAAGCTAGTGCGACTTTGGAGTTGGACCAACATAAATACACCATGGGCTGTGCCGTGCAGATGTGGCGCAATGAACTAATCATTCTATCCTTGCAACCAATGCTTGGCATAGAAATGATGCGCATGGAAGCCACCAAAGATAGTGTGGTTGTGGTGGATAAAATGAACCGCCGCTATACCGTGATTGATTATGATATATTTGCTAACCAAGTAAGTCCGAAGCTATCATTCCGACTCATTCAGGATTTTGTAAGCATACCAATTACACCCGAAAAGGAACAGAGAAATCAATTAGACTTCTCCTTTGGCAACCATAAGATACTGATTACATGCAAGTTCTCACAACGAGAATACAACACATTGAACACACCCAAACGATTAGACCTACAGAAATACAAACAAGTTTCACTGCGCGATATACTACCTCTATGAAAAAAATAGGTATCATACATATACTACTATTGATGGCACTGATGCTGCCCGCACAAAGTGTAAAGGAGTTGCAAAAACAGCAGCGTGAACTGCAACAGCAGTTGGAAGAAACAAGCAAAATGCTGAAGCAAACAAAGCAAAACGAAACTGCTACCGTCAACAAACTCAACCTGCTGAACAACGATATTAAAACGCGTAAAAAACTCATCAACACCATCCAGTCGGAGATTAGCGGACTGAATGGCGAGATGGGACAACTGCGTGCTAAGCGTGCTGAATTACAAGAGCAATTAGAGGCATACAAAGCCGATTATGCACGATTGGTGCGTGAGACGCACTATGCTGATATTCAACAATCTCCATTGTATTTCTTGCTCTCTGCAGACAATTTTCAACAATTGATACGCCGCATTCGTTATATGCAAGAGTTTGCTGCTTTTCGCAAGGAACAGGTACGACAAATCGAAGAATTACAAACAGATATTGACATACAAAACAATCTTTTGGTACAACGTCGCGACGACCGCGCTAGTGCACTCAAAAAGCAAAAGCGAGAGCAAGAGAAATTGAGTAGCGATGAGCGTAAGCAGAAGAATATGCTACAATCGCTCAAGAAACAAGAGAAGGATTTACTTGCTAAGCAAAAAGAGCAACAAAAAAAGGTAGATGCACTCAACAAAAAAATTGAGGAAATGATTGCCAAACAAGTACGTACCACAACTACGCTTACCAAGGAGCAACAACTCATCGCAGGCGGATTCGAAGCCAACCAAGGACGTATGCCATGGCCTATAGAGAAGGGATATGTGAGTGGGCATTTCGGCAAACACAAACACCCAGTGCATGAGCATGTGACAATAGACAACAAGGGTATTTACCTGCAAACCGTTCAAGGTGGTACTGCGCGAGCAATCTACGAAGGAGAAGTAACATGGTGTGCACAAATGAACGGCAATTATGCTGTGATTATTCAACATGGTAACTACCGCACCGTATATTCACCACTCAAATCAATCAACGTCAAACAAGGTGATAAGGTGACAGCGAAACAATCGATTGGTATCATCTACACCGATGGCACGGATGATAATAAAACAGAATTGTATTTCCAACTCTACAAAGACCGTTCTATTTTGAATCCAAGTTTGTGGTTAGCGCAATAATAGTTTAACGTTTAGAGATTAAAGTTTAAAGGCAAGAATATGAAAACAATTAAGACCATACTTCTGCTACTCTGCGTGGTAGCATTCAGCAGTTGCAAACAAAACGATTGGCTCGATTGGAAAACGCAAAACGAACTATGGCTCATCCAAAATGCAAAGCAAGTTGGGGTACAAACGACTCCTACGGGATTGCAATACAAGTGTATTGAACCAGGATTACCCCATTTTGCTCGTCCAGATGATGCTAAGATTGTAACAATCAACTATTCTGGCAAACTGATTAATGGATATGAGTTTGATGCCAGTGAAGAGTACACCGACTATGTCAGCAGTTTCGTCCCTGGTTTCAGCGAAGGGCTAAAAAAAATGGAGCAGTTTGGCACCTACGAACTGTATATTCCATATCAATTAGGATATGGCGAGAAAGGTACTGGCACTGAAGGCACAAGTAGCCATATCCCTCCCTACTCTACGCTAATTTTCAAAGTGTACTTGAGCGGTGTTAATTGATGAAACGCTATAGCATCATATTATTGCTCATTACGTGTCTTGGCATCGGCTGCGAAGATGTCAACTTTCGTTCATCCGTGCCCAATGTGCCTGTCAGCTACAACCTGTACATCACACGCGAGTATCCCCATTTCATCATTGACAATGGTTTCCAAACTATGACTATCACTGAGCATAGGTTTGAGCGTGAATACCTTGGATACGCCGGTTTACTAGTATGGGTAGGTATGGATGGTCATTATCATGCCGCCGATTTATGTTGTCCTAACTGTGTCAAAAGCAACAAACCAGTTGAGGTGGATGGACTATATGCCATTTGTCCACTTTGCGACGAACATTTCGATCTAGGATATGGTTATGCTGTACCCACAAAAGGAGTTACTAAAGAACCTCTACGTAAATACCAAGCTCTCACCCAGCAAACCACCACTGGATTAACCCTACGAATTACCAACTAACTTTAGCTATGCTCTCCATCTACAATGCATCTGCAGGAAGTGGCAAGACTTTTGCCCTCACACGCGAATACTTGCGCATGTTGCTTCGAGACACGCAAGGCATTGATGATAAGCGATTGCCACATAGTAGAATCTTAGCGGTGACTTTCACCAAGAAATCTACTGCGGAGATGAAAGAGCGTATCCTTCGCGAACTATATATCCTATCCACCAACCCACAGCAATCCGATTACATCAACGATTTTTGCCAAGATACTACATTAAATTTAACCCAAGCGGAAATTCAAAAACGTGCTCAACGCTTGCTTGTGGGCATATTACAAGACTATACACGATTTTCTGTATCAACCATTGATGGCTTTTTCCAACAAGTCATCCGCACTTTCGCTCGCGAACTCGGACTGTCTGCCACCTATGATCTCTCGCTAGATGGCGAAGAGATGATTCAAGAGGCAGTGGATGAGATCTTCAAACGTATCCGAGAAGAGCATAGCGACGACAAGGAACTCATTGAATGGGTGATGGATTTCATTCAAAAGAACATTGATGACGACCACCAATGGAATCCTAGCAATAGCATCAAACAGTTCTCTAGCCAATTGCTCAAGGAGCAACTCATTCGCAGGATGGGTGACCTGCAGCACGTATTTGCAGACAAGAATTTCATGCGAAAATACCGATCCAATCTTGTGGAAATCTGCCAAGACAAAGAACACAACGTGGCGCAACTGCTCAAGCACGCATCTGATATTTTCGCTCAAGAAGAAGGATGGCAAACCAATATAATAAAAGCTTTCAAAAAATCACCTGAAGAATGGCTGACTGGCAATATGGGCAAGACATTCTTTAATGTATTGGACAATCCTTCCAGCATATTCGTCAAAGGCAAAACCACCACACAAAGACAACAGTTGTTGCTCGCCATTTATGAGGAACAACTAGCACCAATATTCCTATCACTCAACGACTTGTGCACAGGTACCTCTGCACAAGATTACGTAACGGCTAAAGAGATATTGCGACACCTCTATACATTGGGCATTCTGCAAGATGTGGCAAAGCAAATTGAAGATACCAATCGAAATATTGGCCGTTTACCCATATCCGAAACCAACCAATTAGTACACCAAATCATCGACGGACAAGACACACCATTCATCTACGAACGATTCGGACAGTATTTCCGTCACTATATGATTGACGAGTTCCAAGACACCAGTGCACTGCAATGGGAGAACTTCTTGCCGCTAATTCAGGAAAGTGATGGGTATCAAGCAGATAACCTTATCGTGGGTGATGTCAAACAAAGCATATACCGATTCCGTAACTCCGATTGGAGTTTGCTCAAGCACCTCCACGAGCAATTTCCTAACCACAAAGCATACAATATGCCTCAAAACTGGCGTACTGCACCTGTCATCGTGGAGGAAAATGAAAAATTCATACAACGACTCTCAAAACATGTAGCAGAGGATATATGTGAAAAATACAATCAAACTGATTTAGGTACAGATATCTACTACATTTTTGATCCCACATCCATGCATCAAGAGCCAGCAAAAAACTATCCTGGCTACTTCCATATGCAGTTCTTCGATGGGGAAAATGCAAACGAGCAAACTCTTGAGCACTTGCACCTTCAATTAGAATCTATTCGTAAAGAAGGCATCGAACTCAAACGAGTGACATTTTTGGTTCGCTATACCTACGAGGCCACCACTCTTGCCCATTTTCTCATCAGCAAGGGCTACAATGTACAATCGTCTGAAGGCTTGCAAATAGGCTCGCACCATGCCATACAACTCCTTATCAATTTGCTCAAACAAGAAAATAATGAAATCAACACCATAGATCAGGAATATATTCATCAAACATTTGGACAACTCACTCCTGATCAAAACAACAGCATTCTTCAAGCACAAAAATTACCGCTTTACGAGCAAGTGCAAACACTCATCAACGAACTACAACTAGCTCAACAAGAAGGAGTTGCACCTTACCTAACTGCTTTTCAAGACCTGATCTACCAGTTTACAAAAAGCCGTGTGGCTGACAGAAAAGCATTTATCGAATACTGGGAACGAAAAGGTAAAAATAAAACCATTGCAGCATCGCAAACAGCCGATACGATACGCATCATGACCATCCATAGTAGCAAAGGATTGGAATTCGATATCGTATTCATCCCTTTCTTCACGTGGGAACTGACCAAAGAACGCCCAAGCGACATACTCTGGTGCACACCTCAAACGCCACCATTCAATCAATTACCTTTGGTGGCTGTACATCCATCTAAGAAACTGCTACAATCGCATTTCAAGAACGAGTTTATTCAAGATAAGTTGGCTCAAACCATTGACAATCTCAATCTTACCTACGTAGCCATCACACGCCCAAAATACCGTCTGTACATATATGGACAACTCGATCGTCGAACTACACATAATGTTTGTACAGAGGTGTTTGCGCTCTACAAAGACCTCCTCAACGACCAACTCACCTACCGCAAACCTGAAGAAGGTGCCCCAGCGCCTCTACCACCCCTCAAATCCGATACAACTACCACATATTCAGCCACATATATATCCGAACCTATTTCTTCTCGCCTCACACTACGTAGTCGTGCTGAAGATGATTTTGCACCAGACACTCCGCTTGCTACCATTGACCTAGGTATACTCATGCACCTTTGGCTATCGCATATCCGTACATGGAATGATGCCAATCCAACCCTATTGAAACTTATCCAACAAGGACAAGTCACTGAAAATCAAGCACAAGAAATGCGTCTACAGTTACAACAACTGCAGACGCTCATCACGCGCGAAAACCACAATGATTGGTTCTCCGATAAATACACCATTCTATCTGAGCAGGATATCATCACTCCTTCGGGCAATATGCAACGACCTGACCGTGTGATGATTAGCGGAAAACATGCCATCGTTATCGACTACAAGTTTGGATACGAACAACCCAAATCCCACCTCGAACAGGTACGTGATTACATGGCACTACTCCGTCAAATGGGCTACACCACCGAGGGCTACATCATCTACAACGCACGCAACACTATACACACAGTAAAATAACAACTTTGAACTACGCAGAACCATCATTATGATAACATCAGAACAAGTAATAGCAATAGGTCGCATCACCCGTACACATGGCAAACGTGGTGAACTGCAATGCCTTACATCCAACGAGTATTGGGATAATGCCGAGGCTACCTTTCTCATTCTAGGTATCAATAACATCCTTGTGCCATTCCGTGTACTAGACTGGCGCGGCAAAGGTAGCGACTCACTCATATTCCAACTCGATCGCATCAACGATGAACAATCGGCGCAGCAACTCATTGGATGCCAGGCATATATGCTCGCATCCTACCTCAGCGAAGAGGATGAACTATTACCTACTTGGCAGAGCCTCACGGGCTATCGTGTATTGGATACCGATCAGGGCGAACTGGGCACAATCCTCCACGTTGATGAGACCACAATCAACACCCTCATCACACTCGACAACGACCAACTCATCCCACTACACGAAGATTTTATCATTGACATCGACCAGCAAGACAAACTACTTACCATCTGCTTACCCTTTATCTTTCACGCACAATAGACGCACAATACACGCACTATACACGCACTATACACGCACAATTCAAATACCCTTAGTATACCTTTGGTATCATATCATACTACTACAATGCAAAAAACTACCATACAAGAGATGAATCGCCTCACACCTGAGGCATTTCACGAAGCACAGAAAGTGCCCCTCATCGTGGTGCTTGACAATGTCCGTAGCCAACACAATATCGGCGCAGTCTTTCGCACGGCCGATGCATTTTGCTTGCAAGGCGTATGGCTCTGCGGTATCTGCTGCTGTCCACCCAATAACGAAATCCACAAGACTGCCCTTGGCGCAGAGCTTACCGTAGATTGGCGCTATTTCGAACATACCTTAGATGCTGTCAAAGCTCTCCAAGCCAACGGATATACCGTTTATGCCATAGAGCAGGCACACGGCGCCACCATGCTCAGCGAACTACAACTCCCTCATAATCAAAAGACTGCCATCGTCATGGGACACGAAGTCTTTGGTGTACAACAAGAGGTTGTAGATGCTGCTGATGGTTGCATCGAGATTCCTCAATATGGTACCAAGCACTCGCTCAATGTCAGCGTCACCGCAGGAATAGTGATGTACGAAATATCCAACATGTTGAGATAAACAACCGAATAAAACCATCGTAAATTGTCCAATTGCAAATTAACATTATTGGCTCCTGCCCGTGATCTGGAGGTAGGTATAGCTGCTATCCAAGCGGGTGCAGATGCGGTGTACATTGGCGCACCTGAGTTTGGTGCACGCCAAGCGGCAGGCAACACCTTAAAGGATATTGCAGAATTGGTAAGCTATGCCCATCGCTTTGGAGTTCAGGTACTTGCTACGCTCAACACCCTACTCCATGACGACGAGTATCCTCGCGCGTGTGCGCTCGCGCACGAATTATATAAGGTGGGAGTAGATGCACTCATCATACAAGATCTCAACCTACTCAACTACGACCTTCCACCCATACGCCTGCATGCTTCTACGCAATGCGACAACCGCACACCCGAGCAAGTTCTCCGTCTGCAACAATTGGGTTTCCGCAGGGTAGTACTCGCACGCGAACTATCCCTCCACCAGATCCGCGAAATCCACCATACACTACATAGTCACGAAGCCCCCCCCATCGAACTCGAAGCCTTTGTTCATGGCGCATTATGCGTGAGCTATAGTGGTCGATGCTACCTCTCTGAGGTGCTGATGGATCGCAGTGCCAATCGTGGATGCTGTGCACAGCTGTGCCGCCAACGCTATGACCTGCTAGACAAAGATGGTTTCGAGATTCGAGATATTTATGGCAAACCTATCCATCAACGCTATCTTCTCTCGCTACAAGATATGGACCGCAGCCAGCATCTCGCCGAGATGGTAGAAGCAGGCATTACCACCTTCAAGATCGAAGGACGACTCAAAGATCGCGATTACGTCACCAACATCGTCGCATACTACCGCCAACTACTTGATCAATTGATAGATAGCAATCCTGAATTGCAGCAAGCATCCACTCCATCCGTCTATCACTACCATTTTACGCCCAATCCTGCCAAAACCTTCCACCGCGGGCAAACCGACTATTTCTTACACGCTCGTACCCCCAACATGGCCAACTGGCAAACGCCTAAATCCACTGGCGAGAAGATTGGTAAGGTCATTGCCACCAAACACAATGCTATTTGCGTAGAACTCGTACATGGCATCACCCTTCACAACGGCGACGGCATTTGCTACGAAGACAAGGGTTTTGCTATCAATCGTATAGAAGGCGATTGGATATTACCTAATAACCAAAATAGTGTACTGTTGCCTAAAGTCGGCACAACGTTGTATAGAAATCTCGACAACGAATTTCTGCGTTCGCTCAAGGCCGAGCGCCGTATGCCAGTGGAAATACGCTTTGAAGCTGTGGAGAGCGGTTTTCAATTAACTATTGGAGAGCATTCTGCGTTCCTCGCAGCAGAGCATCTACCTGCTAGCAATCCTGAGCGTGCTTTGCAAACTATCAATCAGCAATTGAGCAAATTAGGTGACACTGATTTCATCGCCAAGGGCGTCCAGATTTTTGACCATGGGCAAATATGCTCCAATAGTTTTCCATATTTCATACCTACCAGCCAACTCAACCAATGGAGAAGAGAGGTCATTGCCTCCTATAGTCCACAGGGCATCTTAACTCCAATAGTCACTCCTGCGGCGCCCGATAGCTCGCAATGTAAGCGTACGATAGCGCAAGCGTACGATAGCACAGCATCCCTAATGACCTGCAAGTATTGCATACTCAACGAGTTAGGTCATTGCCGTAAGATCAATCCAATGACTAATGAGCCGCGTTATCTTCGTTTGCAAAACGGCACGATCCTCTCCCTCGAGTTTGACTGCAAACGCTGTGAGATGCGCATCTCTCAACACTCAACTCTAAACACTCAACACTAAACACTACCACATGGCAGCACATCAAGTAAACGTTTATTTTTGGCTCATCGACACCATCGCCTCGGGCAACCTCACTCGCGAGGACATCAACCGTAGATGGGCACATTGCCGCTACAACGACAACCACGAAACCGAGTTTCCTGAGCGCAAGTTCCATCGCTATAAGGATGAAATCGCAGAGATTTTTGATGTAGATATCCGCTGCAGTAAGTCACGCGGAAACACCTATTATATTGCAAATAAAGACGATATATCGGGCGGTACACGCCAGTGGTTGCTCAATGCTATGGCTGTCCATTCGATGATGGATCAGGCCAAGGACATCACGGACTGCGTGCTTTACGAAGATATACCCGAAGGCACACAATTCCTCAGTTTGATTGTGGATGCCATTCGCCACCGCACGCAACTGCAACTCACCTACCACAGTTTCAACCGCCAAGAGCAGTACGAATTGACCCTTTCGCCCTACTGTCTAAAGGTTTTCAAACAACGATGGTATGTTGCGGGCTGTCCATCCACCTACCCCAACGAAACACGCATCTATGCCTTGGATCGTGTACAGATGATGCGTCCTACTGAAAATACCTTTGTTTATCCTAAGATGTTTGACGCCAAAGCGTTCTTCGCACCATATTATGGTATTTTCCGCAATGCAACGCCTACCAAGGTAATTATTGAGGCCACTCCTCAATCTACACAATTCCTTCGCCTCTTGCCTTTGCATGAGTCGCAAAAGGAACTTCGCCAGTTCCACGGAAATACATTCTTCGAATATTATATTGCTCCAACCCTTGATTTTATCCAAGAACTTCGTACCCACGGTACCGATATCCGGGTGCGCGAACCAGAAGAATTGGTAGCCATCTTCCGCGACGAAGCCCAAAAAGCCTACGAGATGTATTGTGTTTAAGGTAAACTTAAACCCAGCCTCTAAACCCTAAACCGTAGCGGTTTACCGCGTCCACTAAACAAAAAAATGCACTTTTCTCAAAAAAAAGTGCATTTTTTCTTAGATACTGACAAGTTTTAGCAGTCTACTATAGTACCTTTGCACCGTCAAACGATAAAAATAGTATTTACTAACTAAAATTTACGACTATGCAACTAGAATTTAACTTCAACCAACCCACACTCCAAGACACTGCAAAGGACTTTTTCAACAACATGTACAGCATCCTCGTCTGCATGCAAATCATTACTAACCCAATATAATATTCACTTTCAAAATTTTTCAAGATTATGACAACTACAATCAACAAGGTGAATACCATCACCAGCAACCAATCATCTAAAATGCATGACTATCGCAATCACCTTCGTACCATCACCGATGGCTTAATCGAAATGGCCAAAGCTGCAGGCCGTAGCAAATACACTTGTAATCAATTGCTTCGTGAGTGCTATAATCTAGTAGATGCAGAGCTAAAGACTTATGACCAATGGAAAAAAGAGGGGGCTTTCGTACGCAGGGGACAGCATGCTTATCTCTTTTGGGGTGCTCCCATCACCAACGAACGAGGCGTGCGCTATTGCCCAGTAGAGTTCCGCTTCTGCCGCGAGCAAGTACGCTTCACCACACAACAATAAACACTAAACTGTAGCGGCTTGCCGCGTTCACTAAACAAAAACATAGGCTACCCTAATTGGATAGCCTATGTTTTTATATGGACATCAGAATTACTTCACTTGAGCACCAAGGATATTGTAGATATTCTCGCCACGGATGATCAATACTTGACCATTCTCAATCACTTTCACAGGAGTTGCACCTACCAATACGTTCTCTACATCAGTAGTAGCCAATTTCACAACGACTTGTGTAGCACGGACTTGATTGGTTGCTGCTGTAAAGGTAATAGTGGTAGCATCACCTGTCCAAGTACCTACGGCATCAGCATAATCATATGATCCACCATCTACTGTGAAGTTACCAGGACCATATTTCTCGTCATTGTTTGCTGTACAGGTAAACTCTACAGAAACGATATTACCTGCAGTAGAAGTCAATGTAAGCGTTTGACCCTTGTAAATGCGGTAGTGCATTTGCTCTTGATATGTACCAAGGATACCAGAAGATACGGTCATTGTTACACCATCTTTAGTAACCACATACTCAGCAGCATTGTTGGAGTCAGTACCTGCATTACCTTGATCTACATCTGCATCAAATACGATAACACCTTCTGGAGTATCAGGAGTATCAGGATTATCTGGAGTGTCAGGATTCTCTGGCTCGTCTGGGGTATCGGTCTCAGACAATGTCAATTCCTTGTATTCGACTTCTTCTGTTGATTCATCATAGATATACTCATATGCGGTCACCTTCACCACTTGATCCAAAGTGTATGTTGTGCCATCTTCTGCCACAAATGAACCCTTGAAGGAGTAGTTACCATTGTTATCAGTATTCTTAACAGTCAATGTACCTACGAAATCTTCAGCTAGCCCATCCGTATAGATTCCTTCAGAACTTGCATTAGGGAAATACTCAGAATAAAGAATATTATATGTACCATTGAGTGTAGTCTTACCATAAGCTTCGTTCACCATGACATACAACTCTGGATACACATAATCCTCAGCATCATAATCATACCCTGCAAACAAGTCGAATGCCCAATAATCTCCATACTCAGCATCTGCCACATATACAGCATCAGCCTCCTTCAAACCTGTGATAGCAGTACCGGTTGCAGGATTGTCTGGATTATCAGGAGTGTCTGGTCCCACTTCACCATTAACTGTTACAACCACTTGTGTAGCACGTACTTGATTACTTGACGCTGTGAAGGTAACAGAAGATGCATCACCAGTCCAAGTACCTACAGCATCAGCATACTCATATGATCCACCATCTACTGTGAAGCAACCAGGACCATACTTCTCATCATTATTTGCTGTACAGGTAAACTCTACCTTAGTAATATTACCTACTGTAGAAGTAAGAGTTAGCGTTTGATTCTTATAAATACGATAGTGCATTTCCTCTTGATATGTACCAAGGATACCAGAAGAAACGGTCATAGTTACACCACTCTTAGAAATTACGTACTCAGCAGCATTATTAGAATCAGTTCCAGCATTACCTTTATCTACGTCAGCATCAAACACCACCGCTCCTTCTGGAGTATCTGGGGTATCTGGTGTCTCTGGCTCTTCTGGAGTATCAGGATTCTCTGGCTCATCAGGAGTGTCACCGCCTGCTAGCAATGGGTTAGTACTATTCCAAATATACGCAGCACCTTTACCTGCAGTTTGGTATGCCTCATCTCCTTCTGGATATGTATGTTTGCTCAATGGGCCATACAATACTACGAAATCACCTACAGCCACTACATTAGGATCGGTTATCTTTTCACCATTCAATCCGCATACTTGGTAAGCATCAAATTCTTCCTCTGAATTAGCACCCTTCACATTCTCCAAATAGAATCGAGCATTTCCATAAGAAGTTACAGATTCTACATGCTTGCTACTGATACGTTTGATATAGCCCATTACATAGTAATTAGTAGTTGTTGGAACGTCAGACTCTAATCCTTTACAAAGCTCACGTGCTTGAAGTACGTCAATCGCCTCTGCTGGAATATTCCAAGCTGCTGCCTCTGCAGGAATCTCGATAGTTGCCCCTGTTGCTGGAGTGTCAGGATTTTCTGGCTCTTCTGGAGTATCAGGAGTATCAGGATTCTCTGGCTCGTCTGGGGTATCCTCACCACCATCATCTGGAGTTTCGCCACCACCTTCGCCAGTTACCTTATATACATAAAATGGTTTGTATGATTTGTCAGAAGACTTATCTACATACATACGATAGTACTGACCTTGATTTTCATACAAAAAGTAATCTTTACCATCAGAAGCCAATGTGCAATACAATACTCCTTCTGCATTTACTTTACACACACTACCATCTGCGGCATACTTGAATGTATTTTTCGTAGTCAAAGAAATATATTGCTCTCCATCTTTTAGAAGCACACCACCTTCAGCAGCTTCTACTACGTACTCAACCCAACCTGTTTCAGCAACCGTAGCGTCTTTTTTTCCATCGTAACCTGTAACACCAAGTTCGGCATCATCACAATACAATACCACCTTGTCACCTGCTGCCAAAGTTGTAATGTCAGTTACCTTAGAGTAACCTTCACCCAAAGGAGCAGCCATACTCATCAAACTCATGAGCATTGCACTCAAAAATAAAGTAAATTTTTTCATACGCAAATAAATTTAAGTAAATATATTCTTATTTAATTTTCTATAAAACCTTGCAAAGGTATAAATAATTATTCACATATGCAAAAAAATTTGCATTTTTCCTTAAAAAGTTGTACCTTTGCGCCAAAATACGAAACTATGGCAAAAATTCTTGTTATTGATGACGAACGTGCGATTCGCAATACCCTCAAGGAGATTTTAGAGTTCGAGGGGTATACCATCGAACTAGCAGAGAATGGTCGTTTGGGGCTCGACAAAGCGCTCAGTACAACCTATGACCTTATTTTCACCGACATCAAGATGCCCGAGATGGACGGCATGGAGTTTTTGCACACCTACCGCAGCAGCTGCTCGCAGCAGGGGGTGGAAGATGCACCTGTGGTCATGATCACGGGCCACGGATCGGTGGACAACGCTGTGGAAGCGCTCAAGAGTGGCGCCTTTGATTTCATACAGAAACCATTGGATCTCAATCGTTTACTACTCACCACCAAGCATGCGCTCGACCACAAGTCACTCGTACAAGAGACCAAGGTTCTCCGCAAGAAAATCGGCAAACGCAACCAGATGATTGGCAACAGCCCTGCCATCTCGCGCGTACGTGCGATAATAGATAAGGTGGCTGCCACCGAAGCACGCGTACTCATCACAGGTGCCAATGGCACAGGCAAAGAGGTGGTAGCGCATCTCATCCACGAGAACAGCACACGCGCCAAAGGTGCATTGGTAGAGGTCAACTGTGCTGCCATACCTAGCGAACTCATCGAGAGCGAACTCTTTGGACACACCAAGGGTAGCTTCACCAGCGCCATCAAAGATCGTGCGGGTAAGTTTGAGCAAGCTGATGGAGGTACACTCTTCCTTGACGAGATTGGCGACATGAGTCTCTCGGCACAAGCCAAGGTGCTACGCGCTTTGCAAGAGAATGAGATCACGCGCGTCGGCAGCGACAAACCCATCAAAGTCAACGTCCGTGTCATCGCCGCCACCAACAAGAACCTCCAGCAGGAGATTGCCGACGGACATTTCCGCGAGGACCTCTTCCACCGCCTCAATGTCATTCCTATCCACGTGCCCAGTCTAGACGAGCGCAAGGAGGACATTCCACTGCTCGTGCAACATTTCACCGACCTCATCTGCTCCGAGCAAGGTTGGCGCACCAAGATTTTCGATGCATCCGCTATCGCCAAACTGCAAGAGCGCAGCTGGCACGGCAATATCCGCGAACTCCGCAACGTGGTAGAGCGACTCATCATACTTGCGGGCGATACCATCACCGACCAAGACGTTGCAGACTACGCCTAACCATGCTACGTGCCCTATCCATAATCAACTACAAGAATATCCGTGAAGCGCAACTCAGTTTCTCGGACAAGCTCAACTGCTTCATTGGGCTCAATGGGCAGGGCAAGACCAACGTGCTAGATGCTATCTACTACCTCAGCTTCACCAAATCGGCGTATAACACCATTGATAGCCAGAATATCACCCACGACCAGGACATGGCGATGATCCAAGGCACCTACCACCTCCATCATCACGACGAGGCGGAGGTCATCACCTGCGGCATCAAACGTGGAGTGAAGAAGCAGTTCCGCCGTGGAAAGAAAGACTACCAACGCCTCATCGACCATATCGGTCTTATTCCGCTGGTCATGGTATCGCCACAAGACAGCGAGCTCATCTCCGACGGCAGCGACGAGCGTCGCCGTTTCATCGACGGCGTCATCTCGCAATACAACCGCCCCTACTTGGAGCACCTCACACAGTACAATGCGCTACTCAAGCAGCGCAACACCCTGCTCAAGCAGCACGCCGATACGCCTGCCGACCTACTGCCTATCGAACTCTTTGAGGTACTCGAGCAGCAGCTCAATCAGCATGCGCAACCTATCTACCAAGCACGTCAACGCTTCATTGAGCAGTTCACGCCCTATTTCCAGCAAGTCTATTCCGCCATTTCCGCCAACCAAGAGCAGGTGCAACTCAGTTACACCTCCCAGCTCCACGAGCGTGATCTCATACCAGCGTTCGCACGCACACGCTCGCGCGATATTATATTAGGTTGGACTTCACAGGGCATCCATAAGGACGAACTGGAGATGTCGCTCGGCGACTACCCTATCAAGCGTGTAGGCAGCCAAGGGCAACAGAAGACTTTCCTGCTGGCGCTCAAACTCGGCCAAGCACTCTTCCTCAGCGATACTCGTGTGCTCAACCAACGCCCTATCCTGCTCCTCGACGATATCTTCGACAAACTGGACAGTCAGCGAGTTGAGCGTATCATCCACTTGGTCAACGGTCCGGATTTCGGACAAATCTTCATCACAGACACCGACCGCCAGCACCTCACCCATATCCTGCAAGATGCTCCTCACGAGCCTCATATTTTCCACGTACACGCAGGAGAAATCCACAGGGGATAAAAACTTTTTCAACATTTTCTTGCATATATCAAAAAAAAGCTGTAACTTTGCACGCTTTTTTTGAGAACATGCGCCAAAGGCGCTAAATATAGAAAATTAATATCATGAACAAACCCCTGCATTACGCCCTTGTTGGCGGATTAGTACTTTTCATCGGATTGTATATCCCCTTCCACATTCTCGGGGATCAACGCGGTAGCTCTGCATTTACGAAGGCTACCGATTATTCGTTTATTACAAAGAGCAATCCTAATGCCACATTTAGTTCTTCATTCCGTTCTGTTGCTTCTGATTCGTATTTCACATCAGGCATAAGCAACGCACACTTTCAATCTACCACATGGAGTGCTTCGCACACATCAATGGCTATGCCACTGAATTTCAACACATTCGAGTGGACTCCATCTGCCAGCAAACCCTTCGTAGAGCAAACTATTAGCAGTTACTCCATACAAAATTTCAATCAAAACCAACCTACGGCTACTCACCTTGCACACCATGCAGTGAGTTATACGCCACAGCGCAGCGAAGCTCAAAACTCCGCTGCTTCTGCATCCGTACAAGCCAAGACCCAAGCGGTCATGTCGATGCAAGCACCACGCTATTTGGCACACCAATCCGTTGTGCAACAGCCATTTAGCAATGCGTTGCCTAGCGAGATTAACACTTCGTTCGCTGGTAGTACCCCTGACGGTATCTCCAATCGCAAGAATGGCTTCATCACTCCTGAAGATCCAGGAGAGAAATCCGAAGAATCACCTGTGGGTGAACCATGGATAATGCTCATCTTTGCTGCCGCAGCAGCATTGACCATCACCTTGCGCAAACGCCTACAAAAGGCGCAAGCGTAGCAGAGGTTCAGCGGATGTTAAGCAGATGTTAGACTGAGACTGACGTTATCCTGTAGATACCCTGAAGATACCCTGAAGATAGGTGATCGTTATCACAAGCTAATCGATACCAAAACTATACCAAAGGTATACAAAAGAATCAACACTGCCCCAAGGGCAAATAACAATAACAACGAAAACAATATCGCGAAAGCGACAAACAACAATATGAAAACAAATTTACTTAAATCACTTTTTATCTCGTTAATCCTTTTAGTAGGAGCAACCAACGCGTGGGCCTACAACCAGTCGGCTGTGGATTTGTATTTTGACAACTCCGAAGCGAAGTGGAGCAATTGCTATGTTTACATTGGTCATAGCACTTGGACTTCATGCTATCCTTTGACTCGTGTTTCTGGTACGCAGTACCTTTGGAAATTGGCAAAAGCTGATTTCAATGGTGGTAGCGCATGGAACGGAGCATCTGGTTGGGTTCTTTGTAACGAAAAATGGTGGGACAGCCAAGGCGAGTCTATCGACAAATTCACTTGGCATGGCGACAAAAATGTAACACAGAAACGCACAAGTGCTTGGTCTGCTTCTTATATTTATAAAACAAATGGAACAGCATCCACTACATCAGATAGCCATACTATAACTGCATACAAAACAACAACTGTTTCCAACAAAAACTATACTGTTACCATCAACACAGTAGAAGGTGGAACATTGACCGTTAAGGACTATGATAACAACGCAGTTGCTTCTGGTGCAAGCAAAATCCATTTGACTGTTCTTAAGTTCAGCGCTACTCCTGCAGATGGATATGTTTTGGATGAAGTGCAAATCTATAACGGTAGCACAACAACTACTATTGCTGCAGCTGACCTTGCTACTACAACTCACACTCTTACAAGTGCAGTAACAATCACTCCAGTTTGGCATGCAACCACATCTACTGTGACTGTTACCGCAACCGCAACCAACGGTTCTGTTACTGGCGGTGGCGTTGTTGAAGAGGGTACTTCTGTAACTCTTACTGCAACTCCTGACGCTGGTTACCAATTCGTTAATTGGACTGTAGGTGGCGCAGAGGTTTCTACTGCTAACCCATATACATTTACCGCAGAGGAAGATGTAACCGTTGTTGCTAATTTCGAAGAGTTGCCTAAAACAACTGTATATTTTGTAAATACTCCTGGATGGACTAGTGTAAAAGCTTATGCTTATTCTCCAGAAAATCACACATGGCCAGGTGTAGATGCAACAAAAGAAGCAGAGAAAATAGGCGAATATGAGGTATATTCATACACAGCTACACAAGGACAATATGCAAATGTAATTTTCAATGGTAGTGGAGGTCAAACAGCTGACTTGGATTGGACATCAGGTAAATACTATATCCACAACTACAATGGAAACACTGGCTGGTACACTCAAGCAGAAGCAGAAGATATATTGGTTGTTCCTGTAGTAGAAGAAACTGTATACTTTGTAAACAATAGAAAATGGTTAAAAGTTCAAGCATATGCATGGAATTCTACTGGTGATAATAGTTGGCCAGGCGTAGCGTTGGCTGCTACTGGTGAAAAAATTGCAGGCTTTGATGTTTATTCCTATACCGCACCACAGGGATATATCAATGTTATCTTCAATAACAAGACTGGAGATGATGGAGTCCAATCTGCTAACTTCAAATGGACAGATGGCAAATACTATTACATGGATGCAGCTACAGACTACGCTGGTGGAACCTTAGACGAAGTTACAACTGCAGTTACTCCATATGCACTCGCAACAGATGTTTACCTCGCAGGTGAAATGAATAGTTGGAGCACTACTGCAAACGAGTTTAGAAAAGCAACTGGAGAGGCTACCACTGCAAGTGTAACTGTCAACTTGACTGCTGGAACACACCAGTTTAAGTTGGTTATCAATGGAGCATGGAAAGGTAATAATAGCACTATGCAACGTGGAGGCGATGGTGTACACGAAGGCGGATGGTCATTTGATGATGACGGAAACTGCCAAATCGTTGCCGACGTCGCTGGCGACTATACTTTCACATGGAACTTGGACACAAAGAAACTTACCGTCGCCTACCCTGCACTTCCAAAATTCACAGTATCCGCAACAGCAACTAATGGTACTGTCAATGGTACTGGTGAATACGAGCAAGGCGCTACAGCTACGCTTACAGCGATTCCAAACGATGGCTATCTATTCATAAACTGGACTAAAGGCGTTGAAGTAGTTGCTACTACTCAAGAATACTCTTTCACAGTTAACGAGGACGTAACACTCGTAGCCAACTTCGAAAAAGCACAAGAAGAAACTCATAATGTAACTGTTTCTTATATGTGCGGTATGACTTCTATTAAAGCTGCAACCACTCCATCCGTAGGAGTTGAAACACCTGTATCTATTGGGGCACCTGTGATTGAAGGTTACACCTTCCAATCGTGGACTATAGGAGATGGCATCAAAACAGACAATGCAAATACTGATAATCCAATTAGTATCACAACCAAGCCAACTGGTCCATATACCCTTACTGCCAATTATACAGAAAACCCATATGTATATTTCGTTAATACAGCAAGATGGACTACTATTAATATATACGCGTGGGTATCCAGTGATGATCAGAATAAGAATGGCGACTGGCCTGGTATAGCCATGACCAAAGAACCTGAGAAAATCAGCGGATATGATGTGTACAAATATGTTATGCCTTCAGGTAAGACTTACAACAAACTTGTCTTCAACCAGGGTAATGATGATGGAAAAACGGGTGATTTAGAGTGGATAAATGGAAAATACTACGTCTATTCAGCTGAACAATGGGTGGATAAAAACGAAGTTGCAGATCTCCTGCCAAAGCCAGTTATCTATTTCAAGAATAATCTTGGATGGGAAAATGTATATGTATATTTCCATACAAGCGATAGTTATTGGGATGAAACATATGGTTCTGGCGCCTATGGATTAACCGCTTTCAAAATGGAGCCTATCGGAGAAAGCGACATCTATAAATGTGACTATGGTGAGAAGGGTATAGTTCCTACTAATAGCATCGTATTTACAAAAGATCAAAAAGGAGGTGAACCAAACTTCTCAAACACAAAGGCTTCTTATCGCACGGATTTTGATCCAAAAATGCAATTATTTATTCCGCAAAACACCAAAACGACAACAAAGAATGGCACTGAATACTTCAACAAAGGACTTTGGATGAATTACAATTCCACGGAGTCTGGATATAGTATTACTGGTACGATTAACAATTGGGATCACAATGCTGATAAGTTTACTGCAAATAGTCTTGGTGGCTATCAGTTTGAGGCAGAAGTATTGTTAGACGGAGGAAAAGACTACACTCTTAAAATTAAAAATATCAAAAACGATTGGTTTAGTACAGCTACAGTTTTAACCTCTACGAAAAATACGGATGTTGAATTTATAACAGAACATGCAAACGATGCTAAACTAACTACTACCTCTGATGGTTATTATACCTTCTCCATCGACTTAAGCGAAGGAAAGATTATGGTCAGTGTAGAGTATCCTTTGCAAGTGAATGACTACCGCATGGTATATATTGAGAGCGAGACAAAAGATACTAAACCATACACCAAATTCCACCCTGCTCAATCTATTAGTCATCAAGCAGAAGGAGAAAAGGATACTGTTTCATTCTACATCAATAAAACTACTGGCAAAAACCCTGCTATTCTATTGCAAAAATGCACCGCTATCAATGGAGCCAACGCCACTTGGTCTGACGTGGCCATCCAATACATCAATGGCAACGGTGGAGCAGATCCTGCTTTGGCTCAAGCACCTGCTCGCAAGGCCGCAAGTATTACCTACGTGGATGGTTGCACGGCTGTAACAGGTAATGGCGTTTACAACTTTGTCATGCAGCAAACAAATGAAAGTGCAGCATTCGTAACAGAGGAAACACATCCATACACAGGTAACTATTATATCCGTACAGATGGTGCAAAAGGTGGTTGGAGAAAATACAACACCAACCCTGATAACATCATGACACACTCCGAAACAGCTCTCACACACGGAGGATATGACTACTACTTCTGCGAGTGGATGTTGAAAAATAATAACGTGAAATACGTAGTTGCCAATGACTACAACTACTGCGTATCCGATACCTTGGCAAAGGATGATATTGTCACGGATGAGAATGGAAACCTTCCAGCAGATGCTAATGTCCGCTACACATGGAATAGCCAAACAAATGCATTAAAACGTGCCTATATCAACGGTTCAGGCATAGCAAAGGACCGCTACCTCGTGCTCGAAGGAAATGCTGAATTGCAAGATGCATCAGGCAACGCCTTCCCTGAAGGCACGGGAGATCGAACTGGCTTGAACGCGCACGAAACGACGTTTGCTGATATGGGCAACTGGCTCTATCAAGTGGATGTGAAAGCCAGTGAAGCAACCTTAGTAAAATTGACCGCTAACTACAATGAGACCATACAGTATTTCAAAGGAAAGGCTGATTCAACTGTTAATATTATTACGGGCGCAACCAACCACTATAAATTCCGCCTTATCTACGACTTCAAGACCAACTACCTACTCTGTGGCTTGATTGAAGATGGAAATATCGACGAAACGATTACTGTGGACGAAGCCATGATATCTCGTTCGCACCACGACCAAGCACAAACCTTCAAAGTGGCTTCTGGCAAAAGCATTACCACCATCAAAACGGTTTACGGCGTAATGAATTTCAACAAAACTGCTCTCAACGATGGCAGCAAGTCGCAATATGAGCGTGCACTCTACTGGGTATCATTCCCATTCGATGTCAATCTGGGAGAGGCATTTGGTTTTGGCAACTATGGCGAGCATTGGATCATGGAGTATTACGATGGTGAAGCACGTGCTAAAAACGGTTGGTGGGTAGATTCTGACACCTATTGGGAATATATCTGGAACCCTAAGGGATATACTCTAGAAGCAGGTAAGGGATACGTACTATGCCTAGATTTAGACTTGCTAAAAGAAAGCGCCTCATTATGGGACAATACCGATGATATTGCACTCTATTTCCCTTCGAAGGATGGAGACATCACCATTGACGATAAACCTGCCCTCAAAGATACCGATGTAAAACCACTCATATGTACCATTGAGCGAGACGATCGAAAGACCAAAGACTCCAACTGGAATATCATCGGTGTACCTGCTTACACCAATTTCCCAGATATTGACACCAAGGATATTGGCTTCTACTACGAATATGACAAATCAAACAACCTATACGCTGTCAACAATGCTGCGGTATTCGACTGCATGCACGCATATATGGTACAGTTTGCGGGTACTATTGAGTGGGCGTACAACCAGGTTTCTCCTGCCATCGCAGCCCGCCGCAATGCTGCTGGCAAAGATCAATACACCTTGCGCTTGGCGTTGCAACAAGAGGGTACTGACCACGATCATACCTTCATCCGCTTGCAAGAAGACAACGCTACCGCTGAGTTTGATATGAACTACGACCTCTGCAAGATTATCAACCGTGGAGCCAACATCTACTCTATGATTGGCAATGTAGAGGTGGCTGCCAACGTACTCCCAGTAGAAGAGCGCGTTATTCCACTCGGCTTGGATATCGAAGAGGATGGCAACTACACCTTCGCTATGCCTGATGGCACAGATGGTATCACTGCTATCCTTATCGACTATGAGACTGGCAAAGAGACCAACCTACTCCTCGCTGACTATACCGTGGAACTCAATGCAGGCATTGACAACGAGCGTTTTGCCCTCCGCGTGCGTCCAAGTTATGTAGCTACAGAAGTAGAAAACACCATCCTAACAGACGGCAACGACAATGTGAAGAAATACATCATTGACGGCGCACTCTACCTCCTCCGTGATGGTAAACTCTATGATGCACAAGGTCGTATGATACAACAATAATCATACCATAGCATATAAAATAACAAATGAGTGGGTCGATGACCCACTCATTTTATTATTTCCCTTTGTATCAGAGATAATCCGTGATATCCGTGGGAGATAATATCCTATCTCACTCTCCTGCGATTCAACTCACGTTGATACTCCCTCGCTACCGCACTATGCTTAGCATACGAAGATGAGAACACGTGCGTGCCAGAGAAATCAGGATTAGCGCACATATATAGGTAATCCGTCTTTGGCGCATTCAACACCGCATCTATCACATCAGGGCGAGCCAAACGTATTGGACCAGGAGGCAAACCGCGATACTTATACGTATTGTATGGCGAGTCAATAGCCAAGTGACGCTTCAGCACACGGCGCAACGAGAAATCACCCACAGCAAAGATCACAGTAGGACACGCTTGCAAAGCAATGCCTTTCTTCAAGCGATTGATATAGATCGACGCAATAGCAGGATATTCCTCCTTCTTGTTCGTCTCCGAAGCAATGATCGAAGCGATAGTAGCCACTTCCACAGGTGTCAATCCTAGTTTCTTCGCCTTTGCCTGACGTTCTTCATTCCAAAAACGCTGATACTCCTTATACATACGCGCAAAGAGTTGGTCAGCCGACATCGTCCAATACACTTCATAGGTATTAGGGATAAAGAGGCATACCGCCGTCTCGGGTTTCAAACCAAAGTGTGCCAGATACTCCGCATCATTTAGGCGTTGTATCACCTCTGCCGAATCCAACAATAGTTTCTTGCCCATATGTCCTGCCAACTGCTCACGTGTGCGGATAGATTGGGTAAAGGATAATTTGATTGGTGTCTCCTCGCCTAATTGCAAACGACGTATCAAATCACGGTTAGCAATGCGTGATGCAAAGCGATAGAAACCAGGCTTCACATCGGTAAACTTTAGATACTTGCAGTGTAATGACCATGCCAAGTCCGATGCCATCTCATAATCGCCTAACATCTCCGTCATTAGCGAGTCGGTAGTCATATCGGGATACACATGATAGCTATGCGACTCACCATCCATACTCTGGAAGTTAGACACTGCAAAATGATAATACTGTTTAATGCAAAATCCCATAGCAGTCAAGAGTACTACTGCCACTAGGGAAAGAATAATCCACGTTGTTTTTTTCATAATCAAGTTTTTTTAATGGGATTGCTGCGTAATCTATACACTCCCTTTGTAACGGAGGGGGATTGCTACGTAATCCTTAGTCTGCCGACGGCATCCTTACAAAAAAATGCCATGTACTTTCGCTCAAATAAATTTGGACTCAGTTACATGGCATTTTTTGCGGAAGGAGGGGGATTCGAACCCCCGGTACAGTTACCCGTACGACAGTTTAGCAAACTGTTGGTTTCAGCCACTCACCCATCCTTCCCCGCGCTATGCGCGATTCATCGACGTTCTTTGTCTGAAGCACTTCCTTTCACGAAAGCGGCTGCAAAGGTACTACAAAAAATGCACATACGCAAATTTTTTGAGGAAAAAATGTATTTTTACATAAAAAAAGTGCGTATGGGCTGCATTCAACAAACGTAACGTATACCAATGAGGTTTCCCAACACAATATCCCATATTGTAACTCATCCTATAAACTGATAACCGAAAGTTACAAAATAAAATATAATAATATTTTAATACAAAATAGTTGTAGGTGTAAAAAAAAAGTAGTAACTTTGTGCGCTAATTTGGAAAAATAGGGAAAATCAACAAATAACATTATATATTAACCCGACTTTTGAGCAAGGAGAACAGGAATTAGTATCCCCGAGTCCAGAGTCACAAAAATCAAAAAAAACAATGAAACCAACTCACATTGAGCATCTTGGAATCGCTGTAACAAGTTTGGAAGAGGCTATGCCATTCTTCGAGTTCTTAACTGGTGGTAAGTGCTACTCTATCGAAGAGGTAGCTGACCAAAAAGTAAAAACCGCTTTC
>JAZKZF010000028.1:0-10340 GCA_045612525.1 Paludibacteraceae bacterium
CGCAACCGTCGTAAGAAGATTTTGAGCCTCACACGAGGCAATTTTGGTGGCCGTGCAAACGTTTGGACAGTTGCCAAAAACACTTGGGAGAAAGGTCTCCAGTACGCTTATCGCGATCGTAAGAACAAAAAACGCACCTTCCGTGCATTGTGGATCCAACGTATCAACGCCGCTGCGCGTTTGGAGGGTCTCAGCTACAGTCAATTGATGGGCGCGTTGAAGAAAGCTGGTATCGAAATCAACCGCAAAGTCCTCGCAGACTTGGCGATGAACCAACCAGCAGCGTTCAAAGCTATCGTTGACCAAGCTAAGAAGTCTATCTAATTAGATGTGAACAAAAAGTAAATAAGGTGTTCTTGCCTCAGGGCGAAACACCTTATTCACTTTTTTTATATTACGTGCGTGCTCGCGCGTATGCGTATGGTTGGTTAATACATTTAACGCAACATGCAGTGCACTAAGGTGGCCCATTGTTTTTTTATTTGCAATGTATATGCTGATGCATTGGTGTACCCATACTCATGCCATAACAGTTTCTGTGTAGATTAATTGCCTAAGAAGAATGTAGCCTATCGTAGTGGCGCTGAACATTACTCCCTCATACGACATTGTTCGCAAGAAATCGCTTAGGGTGCGTTTGGTAGATCTTATCAAAGGAATAAATAAATCAAATATAATAATTTATGAAGAAAGTACTATTATTTCTTTTCTGTGCAATGGTTTCTATTGCCATCTCAGCACAATCTATCAGTGGTACTGTTATTGATGCCGATAACAATGAACCCTTGATAGGTGTTTCTATCCTTGAGGTTGGTACCTCCAATGGTATCGTTACCGATTTGGATGGTAATTTTAGTTTGACCGTACAAGAAGGTGCGAAGTTGCAACTCTCCTATGTGGGTTATGTAACGCAGGAGATTAAAGTAGGTAAACGCATCCATTTGGGTACCATCGAACTCAAACCAGAAGCCGTTGGTCTGCAGGATGTAACCGTAACAGGTCAAATTGCTATTCAACGTAAAACTCCTATTGCTGTGAGCCAAGTGACTGCTCTTGAAATCGAAGAGCGTATTGGTGGTGGAGAGTTTGTAGAGGTATTGAAAAACACACCTGGTGTACATGCTAACCACGGTGGTGGCGGCTGGGGCGATAGCGAGATCTGGATGCGTGGTTTCGATAATACCAATATCGCTATGATGATCAACGGTGTACCTATGAACGGCATGGAAAATGGCAAAGTATACTGGTCCAACTGGCAAGGTTTGTCAGACGTTACTTCCGTGATGCAAACCCAACGTGGTTTGGGTGCCAGCAAAATGAGTGCTCCTTCTGTAGGTGGTACCATTAATATTGTGACCAAGGGTATTGATGCCAAGAGGGGTGGTTCGTTCTCTTATGCTATGGGCGATAATGGCTACAATAAAGTGGCATTCTCTGTTTCTACCGGTTTGATGTCAAATGGCTGGGCAATCACATTGATGGGTGCTCGCACTTGGGGCGAAGGATATATTCAAGGTACTAGTTTCTTTGGTTACAACTATTTTGCTAATATTGCCAAGCGTATTAATGAAAATCACCAACTCTCTTTGACTGCTTTCGGTGCTCCACAAGAACACTATCAACGTAGTGGCGGATTGACTATGGCAGAATGGAATAACGTTCGCAAGTACATGAAAGATGGTATGCACTTCTCACGCTATAATCCGACTTATGGCTATGACAATGAAGGCAATGAAAATTCTGCCAACTACAACGTATATCATAAACCACAAATTTCGTTGAACCACGTTTGGCAAATTGACCATAAATCATCTTTGTCAACCACGGCATACGTGTCCCTTGGTCGTGGTTATGGACGTACTGCTGAACCTGGTTATGGATCACAATACAAATACTCAGACTTGACCTATGGTGCTAACTATGGCGTATTGTCCACTACCTTCCGTCGCGAAGATGGTACATTTGATTATGGTGCCGTGAAGGATATCAACAGCAAAAACAATCCAATGTATGATACAAGTGCAGAAGCATATAATGGCGAGAAACAACCTTATTATGGCTCACAATTGGTAATTTGCGAAAACCGCAATGACCACAACTGGTATGGTGTGACGTCCACTTATACTAATAAGTTTGCTGATATGTTTGATTTCTACGCCGGTATTGATGTTCGCTATTATCAAGGTGTGCACAAGGCAGTAATTTCTGATCTGTTGGGTGGTGAATACTTTATTGATGCTACTCGTTCGTCAGTCGATCCTCTGAATAATAGCGCCGCATTAGATCCCGCTTGGAAGACCGAAAAATTAAGTATCGGTGATGTGGCATATCGTAATTATGATGGTTTTATCGTACAAGAAGGTGCATTTGCACAATTAGAATATAATCGAAATAATTGGTCCGCATTTGTCAATGGTTCGATTAACTACAATCATTATTGGAAGGTAGATTATTTCTACTATGATGCTGCAAATGGTAAATCTGATGTTTTGGGCTTCTTGGGCGGAACGATTAAAGCAGGTGCTAACTATGAGATCAACAAACATAACAACGTATTTGTCAACGTAGGTTACATATCTCGTGCTCCAAACTTGGATAAAGGCGCATTTATGAATGCAAGTGTCAGCAATGCGGTGAATGTGGATGCAAAGAATGAGAAGGTGGCTAGTGCTGAAATTGGTTACGGTTTTCACAATGAGTATGTGAATGTGGCTGTTAATGGTTACTTTACCGAGTGGATGGACAAGGCTATGACCAAGTCTTCTACTCTTAGCGACCCTGCTCAAACAGAATACTTTATGAACATGACGGGTGTAAATGCTCGCCACATGGGTCTTGAGTTCGAGATAAAGGCTCGTCCTACTCGTTGGTTGGAAATTTCTGCTATGTTATCTCTCGGAGATTGGAAATGGGATAGTGATTCTGTAGTAGGATATATCTATGACCAACATGGTCAACCTCTTACTATGAATGGCGAGATTACAACTATTGGTGCAGAGAACCATGGTTGGGCACTAATCAATATGAAAGGTATCAACGTGGGTGGTTCTGCGCAAACGACTGCTAACTTGGGTGTGACTTTCAAGCCGTTCAAGGGCTTTCGCATAGGTGCTGAGTATACGCTATATGATCGCAACTATGCATATTACTCTCTCTCTGGTAGCAACCTTAGTTTAGGCAAGGAGATGAACTTGCTTGAGCCCTGGAGAGTTCCTATGGGTGGTTCTATGGATATGCGTGCTTCATATCACTTCCAAATTGGTAAGTTGGATGCCGTACTCTCGGGAAATATCAACAACCTACTCAATCAAATCTACATAGAGAAGGCATGGAACCCTACTACCGTTTCAGAGATTATTACAGATGTGAATGCTGATAACGTATATTTCTATTTCTCAAAAGGTACAACATATAATATCCGTTTGAAAATTAACTTCTAATCAATGTGTAGAACCATTTAAAATTTATAACAATGAAAAAAATAGTTTATATACTTACTTGCGTACTGTTGTTTTCTGCATGTGAGAATTTTTATCTTGACAATCAGTTAGGATATGAACCTTCAATCAGCGATGTGCGTAATTTTACCTATACATTGACAGAAGCTGATTATGGCTCTATTGCTTCTAATGCAACCAATATTGCTACTGCACTATCTATGGGAAATTTTGAAAATGACTCTTCAGTATATCAGCGTTTGCAGAATTTGAAGACCGATAAATATTTTGCAGATACTTTGATTTCACCAGAGTTGTATATCCCTGCATTCATGACAGCCAAATATCCTCATCTATCTGAAGGAACAGTATGTGATGTTACTTATCGTATAACAGCAGATATGCCTATATACTTTGCTGAATTTCAAACGATACGATCGGTAAAAGATCCCCAAGTACCATATACATCTATTGATGAAATTATCCCAGCATTGGATACGTTGGTGGATAATCGTATGAAAAAAGAAGGGTATAAATATGTCGTGAATTTTTCAGATGATATTACTTATGTATATCAATATGCAGATAGTGCTTTCTCTTTATTTCAAAGTGAGATGATCAATGTGATCGCACTCTCTAATAATGATTATACCGCTATCGGAGCTACAAAGATTGCTAATCCACAAACAACTCTTAATACCTATCTTTTAAGTCGTTTCCCATATGCTTCTGCTGATACTAAATATGGAGTTATCTATAAGAATGATAAGGGTTCTAATGCTTTTGACGAATTTAATTACGATGGTGTTAAGTGGGTTATGCTTTCTTCAATTGCCGATGAAACCATGTCGTTTGAAGTAAAGAATACATGGAAAGCCAATACTTCTACATATCTTTCTGAGCCATTCCTTGGACACGGACAAGGTAAGTTCGTCATTCAAAATGTCACATTGCAAGATCCATTAACCTATGTTTGGTATTACTCTTCTTCATATGGTATGTGTGCCTCTGCGTACAAAGAAAATGCAAGTTGGGATAGCGAAGCATGGTTGGTATCACCTGTCATTAAGCTGAAAAAAGCACGTAACCCACAACTCATCTTCGATCAAGCATTCAACAAGGCGCCTAACTTTACTGAGGAAGCTACAGTTTTGGTATCTACCGATTACAAGGGTGATGTTACTACATGTACTTGGGAGGCTTTGGAATGGAATAAATATGAAGATGGTACACTAAATGTGCCGCCTGGAACATCTTGGGTGTTCCAAACGACAGGCAATCTTGATTTGTCAAAGTATAAAGGGCAATCAATCTATCTTGGTTTCCGTTATACAACTTCTGGAGGTGTCTCTGGTACATGGGAAATCAAGAATATACTTGTATATGAGCCAGAAACTGAAGAATAACACAACTACCATTGTACAAAATAAGAAAAAGAGTGTAAATTTTACACTCTTTTTTTATTGTTATATCTCGATCTTTCCGCTACCCTTGTGCTAAAGCGCGGCGGATAACCATTTGTGTGTTGTCGGTATTGGGCACCAAAGGCAGGCGCAAGATATTCTTAATCATCCCCATTTCAGTAAGCACAGTTTTGATGCCACTTGGATTACCCTCTACAAATAGGAGATGGATCAAATGCCCCATACGACTTTGCATCATAGCATCTTGATCTTTCACGATCTGTTTCATCTCTTTGGGCCATGCATTGCTTGCTACGCTGATCAATCCATCGCCACCTGCTTTCATCATCTCGTATGCCAAATCGTCGTCGCCGCTGATGACTGCGAAATCGCCATTGGCGATATTTACCGTCTCTGTGAACTGCTCCACGCTGTTGCATGCTTCCTTGATGCCCATCATCTTATCTGGATATGCGTCGTAGATGCGACGAGTCGTCTCAGGCAATAGGTTGACTCCAGTGCGTTTAGGCACATTGTACAAGATCACAGGTACTGGACTGGCTTTCGCCACTTCGCAGAAGTGCAGGTATAATCCCTCTTGTTGTGGTCTGTTGTAATAAGGTGTAACCGATAATATCGCTGCGAAATGTGCTACCAATTGTTCCTTCAATTCATCAATACGTTCCACAACGGCTGCGGTGCTATTGCCTCCAATACCCAATACCAATGGTATGCGACCAGCCACTTGCTTTACAACATATTCAATGATGGCGTTTTGCTCTTGGTGGGTGAGAGTAGGGACCTCACTTGTAGTGCCTAAAATGACTAAATAGTCTGTACCACCAGCCACCTGATGTTCAATCAATGTGCTAAGTGCTGTAAAATCTACTTTACCTTCTTCTGTGAAGGGAGTTATCAATGCTGTACCTAATCCTTTCATATTATTTTTGACTAAACATATTGATATATCGTATGATTTGCTCAAACAGGTAATCTGGTGCTGCTTGAGGTGGGGTGTCAATGGTCAAATCATATATTCCTTCGCGCATGAATCGTCCCACCTTGAAGTCTGCACGGATATACATGGCCATATATTGCAGTGTACGCGAGGGTTGCTGAGTTAAATCGATGAGCACATCAAACTGACGTGTACTAATCCATTCACGTACCTCGGTTTTTGGGCGCTCGGTTAGCCAACAAGTTTCCTTCTTATCTGGCAGGGTGAATAATACCACCTCTTTGTTGGATTGTTCTATCTGCTTGATAATGTGCTGAATATTGTCATTTGGATACAATATCGCAACACTACGCACCTTGTCCCATTGTGGTATTGCTACTTTTCTACTTGCTTGTCGCTTCAATAGCCAAGCAAATATTTTCTCTCGTAATTCATTCATAATTGTTTATATAGACCGCTTCGCTGTTAGACCGTTTTACTGTTAGACTGCTTCGCTGTTAGAGGTTAGACTTTTTCTTTTGGTTGACAGAGGGTTGTTTAATGACTAATTAATTCAAGGAATTGTTCCTCATTGAGTATCTCTACTCCTAAACTCTCTGCTTTCTTTCGTTTCTCAGGACCCATATTTTCACCTGCAAGAATAAAGCTAGTCTTCTTGCTTACCGACCCCACATTCTTTCCTCCGTGGGCTTCTATCATCGCTTTGTATTCGTCGCGTGAGTGGTGTGTGAAAACTCCCGAAACTACGATGCTCTTGCCTTGTAGTATGTCGGATTGCGGTGCTAGCTCCTCCTCTTGGCTCTCCATTTGTACGCCTGCTTGGCGCAAGCGATTGATGATCTCCAGATTGCTAAGGTCGTTGAAGTAGGCGATGATGTTCTTGGCTATCTGTTCGCCTACATCGTCGATCGCAGTCAGTTGCTCCACGTTTGCCCATTGCAGTTGGTCGATGCTAGGGAAGCGACGAGCAATCTTCTTGGCGGTTGTCTCGCCCACCATGCGTATGCCCAAGGCAAATAGCACTCGTGCCCAAGGCACTTGTTTGCTGGCTTCTATACCTGCCAACATGTTCTGTGCCGATTTCTCGCCGAGACGTTCTTGACGAGCAATATCGTCTTGCTTGAGGTCGTATATATCAGCAATATTGTGGAGCAACCCTTGTGAGTAGAGTAGGTCAATGGTCTCGCTGCCCAACCCCTCGATGTTCATCGCTTTGCGCGACACGAAGTGTTCCATCTTGCCCTTTATCTGTGGTGGACAACTCGCCTCATTAGGGCAACGCCATGCCGCTTCGCCTTCCACACGCACCAAAGGTGTGCCACATTCCGGACAATTCGTCGGGAATGTATATACCTCGCCTTTCGCCTCTCGCCTCTCGCCTTTCTCCTCTCGTCCAACAACTTTCGGAATAATCTCTCCGCCTTTCTCTACCCATACCATATCGCCTTCACGAATATCCAACTGGCGAATGAAGTCTTCGTTATGCAGGGTAGCGCGTTGCACCATGGTGCCAGACAACTGCACTGGTTCTAAGTTGGCCACAGGGGTCACAACACCTGTGCGACCAACTTGATAGGTGATGGCATTGAGGCGGGTAAGTTGTTTCTCTGCTGGAAATTTATATGCTATTGCCCAGCGAGGGGATTTGGCTGTATATCCCAATTCCTCTTGGGTGGATAAGTCGTTAACTTTCAGTACAATACCATCGGTGGCTACGGGCAAATTCTTGCGCTCGGTATCCCAATAATGGATATATGCCATCACCTCTTCTAGTGAGTGGCATACCTTCACGGCATTGCTGATAGGGAATCCCCATTGTTTGGCAATCTGTAGGCGGTCGTAGTGCTTGGTTGCTGGCAATTCTTCGCCGAGCATATAGTAGAGATAGCAGTCTAATCCACGGCGTGCCACTTCGTTCGCATCTTGCAATTTCAATGTACCTGATGCTGCGTTGCGAGGATTGGCAAAGAGTGCATCGCCTTGTGCTTCACGCTCTTTGTTTAGGCGTTCGAATGCTTCCCAAGAAAGCAGTACTTCACCACGGAGTTCGAGGAAAGGTGAAAGGTGAAAGGTGAGAGGTGAAAGGTGCTGCGGTATCGCAGCAATAGTCTTGATATTCTCTATCACGTTGTCACCTTTGGTGCCATCGCCTCGGGTGAGGGCTTTGGTGAGTATGCCATTCTCATACCATAGCGAGATGCTCAGTCCATCGAATTTTAGTTCGCATACAATCTCCACGCCCTCTGGTAATTTCTGCAACCATTCTTCAACTTCCTCTTGCGAGTACGTGTTCGACAGCGATAACATCGGATATTTATGTGCCACTTGGGCGAAGCCCTTTCCCTTGCCTTTCTCCGTGCCTTTAACCTTTAACCTTTCGCCTTTCGCCTCTATCAGGTCGGAACCGACATGCTGCGTAGGAGAATTCGCATCGAACATGTCAGGATGGAGTGCCTCCAAGTCTTGCAGACGACGGAGCTTCTGGTCGAAGTCATAGTCCGACATGGTAGGGGTATTCAATACGTAGTATTGATAGTTCGCCTGCTCCAATTCTTTGCGTAGCGCAAGGATCTCGTCACGCTCAGGATGTTCTATTTGTGAAAACAAGTCCATTTCTCTCGCCTTTAACCTTTTTATCTTTAACCTTATTGCCTCATCACTTCACCATAATCTTCGTTTGCAGGCACGTGCCTTGTCCATAGACATTGACGATGTACAATCCTTGTTGCAATCCCGTGATAGGCTCTTCGTTGGATAGGATAGTAATAGGTCTTGGAGTTATTTTGTGTCCACTTGGCAAGTAGAGCATATATGCGCCACCTTCTGCGTTGTGGATATATGGCACAAAATCACGGAAATTGATGCTCATCTCTGGTACAACCTCGTCTGGGGTTGTGGTGTGAACCGAGTCTAAACGCAATCCCACCAACACTGGATCGTGATCGCTACAGCGGAACATGGTTTGGTCGCTAGACTTGTCGTAGGTATAACTATCACTCTCGTCTGAGTTGATATGGTATGCTACCATACCTGTCACGTGTGGATACAGAGTGCTATTGCATAGCGCATGGTCCAAATAACCTGCTTGTCCGCGATATACATACGAATAGCTGCTGTCGGCATGGAAGGCGCGGTGCAGGTCAATCATTCCCCCTTCACGCAATACCGTGATAGGGTCTTCCATGGCATAGGCGTTGAGGTCACCCATGATGAGGATGTCGTCATCATCAAAATAGTAACTATCGTTCTCATAATGACTCAGCAATGAGCGTGCTTCACGTACACGGTCGCCGTTGTAGGTACCTTGACCATCGTCTTGGTCGGCATTATCGCCACTACCTTTACCACTTTTTGCCTTGAAGTGATTGACCGAAAATAGGAATTTCTCGCCAGTACTATTCTCTTGAAACGCCTGCGTTTTCTTGCGCTCTTTTACACCCGTGTTGTTTTCACGCAAATTGCCGTATGGTGTCACGATATCCGAACAATACACGAATCCTGACTTGGTGTAAGTGCCACTAGCGGAGCCGCCGTCGTTGACATAGCTGAACTTACGTCCCGTGTTTTGTGTGAGGTCAGCAGCAATTTCTGCCAATGCGCTTTGTCCTTGCTCTATCTCCACAAAACCGTATAAGTCGGCATTGATTTTTGCGAGTGCTTTGCTCACTTTAGCACGTTGTTTTTGGTGCTCGGAGTAGTTGCTTGCGCCCATGTCACCGCCCAAGTTCTCCACCAGGTAATACTCCAGATTCATGCAGCAGACGAGCAATGTGTGTTGCCCACGCATGTCGATGGCATCATAGTCTGGTCCCTTCTCCATGTCGGCACGTGTGTTGCCTTGCCAATTGCATGAGACCAATGACACGCTGTTGATGCTATTCACCTTTACGGTCAAGTTGTGCAATCGCTCACCTAAACGATGGTAATCACTTATACCCGATAGGGTAAGCGATCCTGTCGCATTGAGCGAAAGGATGGAATGGTATTCATCGGATAGTGGAAGCGCTTGATTAGTAGGCGAATATGTGCGTCTAGGGGATATGGTCAGCGAATTGCTATAGTAGTTGTTGCAGACATAGAATGGCACATCAAACTGCACGGTTTGTCCCACATATTGTCGTAGTTCAGAGTATGTCCATGTTTCAGGATCTGCAATGTGCACAATGGTTGCTGCAATGCTTATTGCATTGAGACCAACAAGGGTGATAATTATCAGAATGAATTTACGCATACTATCCACAATAATGAATTGGCGACAAAGGTACAAAAAAAATCGCACATGCGCAAGCACTATGCGATTTTTTTCTTAAACGGAAAGGTGAAAACTGAAAACGGAAAGGTGAAAACTGAAAACGGAAAGGTGAAAGGTGAAAACTGAAAGGTGATATCTCCTTGCCCTCTCGGGCAGAAATCTTATTGATCTTTTCCCACCCGAACTCCCTTCAAAGGAAGTTTTCGCAGTACTCCGTAATCAATTACCACCGCTCCTCGTATCGGAAACAACCGATACGACTCCGCTTAATCTTAATAAATGAGAATAAC
>JAZKZF010000029.1:0-43756 GCA_045612525.1 Paludibacteraceae bacterium
TGGCAAGTTATTCAAAGTGTATAAATTTAGAACGATGCACCCATATAGCGAGTTTTTGCAGGCATACATCTATGATCGTTACTCACTGCAAGAAGGTGGAAAATTCAATCACGATATCCGCGTAACCACTTTAGGACGATGGATGCGTAAATATTGGATTGATGAATTACCAATGATACTGAACTTAATCAAAGGTAATATGAAATTGGTAGGCGTTCGCCCGATCTCACAACATTATTACTCGCTATATAGCAAAGAGTTACAAGAGCAACGTACACGCCATAAGCCGGGACTACTACCTCCATTCTATGCAGATATGCCAAAGACATTAGATGAGATACAAGACTCTGAAATTAGGTATCTAACCATGTGCGAGCAGAAAGGCACTTTGATTACAGATTTCATATATTTCTGGAAAATCGTCTATACGATCGTATTCAAGCGAGCACGAAGCAATTAATAGATTATATTTAGAACACGCGGCTTGCCGCTACAATTTAGAGTTTGCAGGTGAAACGATTATTTATCATATTATTGGCGCTTGGCAGTGTACTATTGGTAATGGCGCAAAACATACCAGTACCATTAACACAAACGCGTTTGTATGATTTCTTGGATGAGTTGCTAACCGATGGTGTGGTAACCCATCAAACAGCTGTTCGCCCTTACACACGCAAGCAAGTGGCGGATATGTTGGTAGAAGCACAGGAAGCAGAGATGTTGCTCAATCGTCGTCAACAGAAGGATCTTGCGTTTTACCTCAACGAATTTGCGTTAGAGCGCGACACGATGGGGAATAACCACGTGCAGTACACAGACCATAGCACATATAATCTATCATTGGCAGATCCACAGTTTAGTTATCGAACAAAAGATTCGAACTTCAAATTGCGTTTGCGCCCTATCCTAGGTGGAAACATCACAGCAAGCAAGAAAGGTGCCATTTTCCATCGCTGGTATGGCGCTGATTTACAAATGGATATTGTCAAACACCTTAGTATATGGGGCAGTCTGCGCGACAACTCATGGAGTGGCGATTGGCTGAGCAAAAGTTACTTCCCTGATGCCGGAGCGCGTATGCGCGGCGCGCGCATCCACTATAGCGCGTCACAAATACAACCTGCATTGACACCATTGGCGGGAGTACAATACAAGGAAGCAAATTATGGAGGGGATTTCTCCGATTCAAAAGGAGGTATCAGTCTATATTCATGGTGGGGAAGTATCGGCATTCAACGTGAGAACATACAATGGGGAGATGCATACCATGCGTCGAACATCTTGTCGGGAAGAGCACCTGCAACACCAATGATTACACTACAATTGACGCCATGTAAATGGTTTCAGTTTGATTACTTCCACGCATGGTTAGTGTCGAATATTATGGATTCCACCTACTATTATCTTGAGAATTCCACAAAGCCAGGTACGCCAATCACGAATTACCGTCCAATGAACAAGTTCATGGCAGCAAATATGTTTACCTTCACGCCAGTTAAGCAATTATCCTTCTCTTTTGGTAATTCAATTGTATATGCAGAGCAAAACGTGCAAATAGCATATTTCATTCCTATTGCATTCTATAAATCTCTTGATCACTTACTAACCAAGGGAATTGCTTCGCAAAATCAAAACTCACAAGCATTTGCTTCGCTATCTATTCGCCCCGTAAATCATTTGCAACTATATGGTTCATTCTATCTAGATGAATTCTCGCTCAAACGCCTCAAGCCATCCAACAAAGAGAACAACCCTATCTCCTATTTAGTGGGATTCAATTGGAGCGGATGGCCAGTGAAAGGATTGAGTTTAAAGGGCGAGTTTATGCGATCATACATTGCATGTTACACCCACTCGATTGATGCATTGACATGGGCAAGCAATTCATATAATCTGGGGCATTACCTGGGTGACAACGCGCAGTCCATCTATGCTGAATTGGCATATCGCCCTGCGAGAGGATTACTTATAAAGATGAGTTACACACATGACACGAAATACAACTCCTATGCATATTTGCGCAACTACCGCAACGGTAGCGAAGTAATTCGCGATGGAGGCATATCGGAAACTATTGCACAAAAGCCATTTGACCATGCCATCTTCCGCAATGAAGTATTGCGCTTAGACGGCATATACGAAGTGCATCCGAATATGTATATGACATTGGCTGTGGAGTATAACAATGCTAGCGGATTTGATAATAACAAAAGCGATGCCATCAAGAGCGAAGACATCGGTGATGCACAATATTATTTGAATAAATATATGCCGCTGTACTACCAAGACAAGAACCTTACCATATCGGCAGCATTTAGTTTTGGATTTTAGCACCATAATAACTTATAACTCACAGTTCATACCTTGAAATGTAGCGTAGTCATATTGAATTGGAATGGAGCAAAAACTTTGCAACAGTTTTTGCCATCGGTATTGCAACATACGCAGCTCAGTGACGTAGAGATAGTTGTTGCTGATAATGGTTCGACGGATGAATCACTAGATTATCTGCGCACGCAACCAGTCCGTGTGATAGCATTGGACCAAAACTACGGCTTTGCTGAGGGCTACAATCGTGCTATTGCGCAAGTAGATGCCGAATACACGGTATTGCTCAATTCAGATGTAGAGGTCACACCACATTGGCTCAACACGATCTTGGAGTATATGGATGCCCATCCAGAAGTGTTGGCTGCGCAACCCAAAGTGCTATCATGGCATAGCAAACAGCTCTTTGACAAAGGTGAAGTGGATGCCATTCGTTTTGAACATGCAGGCGCAGCAGGTGGTATGATTGATATATTAGGATACCCATATTGCAAGGGACGACTGATGACACATATAGAAGAAGATCATGGACAATACGATAATCCTACACCTATATTTTGGGCTACAGGCGCATGCCTACTCATACGCACAGAGGTGTATAAGCAAGTGGGAGGATTAGATGCCAACTTCTTTGCGCATCAAGAGGAAATCGACCTTTGCTGGCGCTTATGGAGAATTAATAATGATGAATTAGGAATTAAGAATGATTCGGAGGAAGTAATTCAAAATTCCAAATTCAAAATTGTCTCTCTCCCGCAGGCAACAGTCTATCATGTAGGTGGCGGTACATTGGGCTATGAGAACCCACAAAAGACATTCCTCAACTTCCGCAACAATCTGCTGATGCTACGCAAAAACTTACCTATGTCACGGCTGTGGTGGGTGATGGTGGTACGATTCTTTATGGATTACATAGCAGCAGTACAAATGCTAGTTACCAAGCAAGTGCCGAATGCAAAGATGGTACTAAAAGCACGCTGCGCTTACCACACCATGAAAAAGCAATACCCCATTTGCCATGCCAATATCAGCCCACTACTGGCAAGAAGAAGCATCATTTGGGATTTCTACATAAGAAGACAGAAAAAATGAAATAATATATATAACGAATTAATTAAAAACAATATAATTATGGAATTTAAGTATGCACCCATGTTTCAATTGGGTAAAGATGAAACAGAGTATTATTTGCTGACCAAAGACCACGTGTCAGTTAGCGAGTTCGAAGGCAAACCTATCCTCAAAATCGAGGCAGAAGGCTTAACCAAGATGGCAAATGCCGCATTCTCAGACGTAAGCTTCATGTTGCGTCGTAGCCACAACGAGCAAGTGGCTAAGATCCTCCGTGATCCAGAGGCAAGTGCCAATGATAAGTATGTAGCATTGACCTTCTTGCGCAATGCTGAGGTCTCATGCAAAGGACAATTGCCACTTTGCCAAGATACTGGTACTGCCATCATTCACGGAGAGAAAGGGCAGCAAGTATGGACTGGATACTGCGACGAAGAGGCACTCGCTAAAGGTGTCTATCTTACCTACACCGAGCGCAACCTCAGATACTCCCAAAATGCACCACTAAATATGTACGACGAGGTGAATACCAAATGCAACCTTCCTGCACAAATCGACTTGGAGGCTACCGAAGGTATGGAATACCACTTCCTCTGCGTAACAAAAGGTGGTGGTTCTGCTAACAAGACCTACCTCTATCAAGAGACCAAAGCGCGTATCCAAAATCCTGGAACACTCATCCCATTCCTCGTAGAGAAAATGAAGAGTCTTGGTACTGCCGCTTGTCCTCCATACCACATCGCATTCGTGATTGGTGGTACCAGCGCGGAGAAGAACTTGCTCACTGTTAAACTCGCATCGACCCACTACTACGACACACTTCCTACCACAGGTGATGAAACTGGTCGTGCCTTCCGAGATATCGAACTCGAGGAGCAACTCCTACAAGAAGCGTACAAGATTGGTCTAGGTGCACAATTCGGAGGTAAGTACATGGCGCACGATATCCGAGTGATTCGTTTGCCACGCCACGGCGCAAGCTGCCCTATCGGTTTAGGCGTGAGCTGCTCTGCTGACCGCAATATCAAGTGCAAGATCAACAAAGATGGTATCTGGATCGAGAAAATGGACAACAACCCTGCATCACTCATCCCAGAGGAACTCCGTCAAGCAGGCGAAGGAGATGCTGTACGCATTGACCTCAATCAACCAATGGCGGATGTATGCAAGATCCTTACACAATATCCTATCGGTACACGTCTGAGTTTGAATGGTACTATCATCGTGGGTCGTGATATCGCTCACGCTAAGATCAAAGCACGTCTCGATGCAGGCGAGGGTATGCCAGAATACTTGAAGAATCACCCGATCTACTACGCTGGACCTGCTAAGACTCCTGCTGGAATGCCTTGCGGATCTATGGGACCTACTACCGCCGGTCGTATGGACCCATACGTGGATGAATTCCAAGACAATGGTGGTAGCATGATCATGCTCGCTAAGGGTAACCGCTCTATCGATGTGACCAATGCTTGCCAAAAGCACGGTGGCTTCTACCTCGGCTCAATCGGTGGACCAGCTGCAATCTTGGCACAAGAGAATATCAAATCTATCGAGTGCGTAGAGTATCCTGAACTCGGAATGGAAGCCATCTGGAAAATCGAAGTAGAGAACTTCCCTGCATTTATTCTCGTAGATGACAAAGGAAACGACTTCTTCAAACAACTCAAACCTTGCGAAGGATGCACAATCTTAAAGTAATTGAACTGTGTGACTGAAGATAAGAAGAAAATATCAATCTGGCTACGGTTGCGAGAGAAATATCGCATTAGCGTACTTAATGAGGATACATTAGCCGAACATTGGTATCTCCACCTAAGCGGGTGGGGAGCTATTGTGGTCGTGGCTATATTGTTCTTAATCGCATTGGCTTTGTTTTCCTTGGTAATACTCTACACGCCTGTAAGAAATTACTTGCCAGGATATTCCGAGAATATCCGCCAACAACTAGTGGAAGAGTCTGCGCGGCTTGACTCACTAGGGACTTCACTCGAATTGCAACGACAATACCTCAATGTCATCAAGCAAGTCGTGGCAGGTGAAGTACATTCAGATACCGTGCAAAGTCTTGACTCAATGCAAATCATCATGCGCGAACAACTGCTTGAAGCAAAGAGCGAAGCTACTGCCGAGTTCATCGCACAATATGAGGCGAAAGAGAAAGATTTCCTGCAACTCTTTGATGTTGCCAACAATGCTCCCGTATTATCTTTCTTCCGACCTGCACATGGCGTCATCGTATGCCCATATGCTCCCAAGGAAAATAAATACGGAGTTGCAATCCAAACCCCTGAAAAAGAAAATGTTACTGCCGTACTAGCCGGTACTGTCGTCTATGTGAATTATGAAATAGGCAATACATATACCATCATACTGCAGCACGATAATTATCTGTCGGTTTATCGACATGTGTTGAAAACCCTGAAGCAACTAGGCAATACCGTGGAAGCAGGGGAGAGCATTGCCATCATGGGAGAGGAGACATTGTGGTTCGAACTTTGGCAAGACGGCAAAGCGATTAATCCTGAAGAAGTCATCGCGTTTTAATTGCTACAACATTAGTATACCTTTTAGTATAGACATGAAACAAATAGCAATCCTAGGTAGTACGGGCAGTATTGGTACACAGACATTGGACGTGGTGCGTCAGCATCCCAATGAGTTTAGTGTATATGCCTTGTCTGCACATCGGAGTCTAGACCTCTTGATTCAGCAAGCATTGGAGTTCAATCCCGCGGTGGTTTGCATTGCAGACGAATGCTTATATCAACCATTGCGAGAAGCACTCAGCGACTTACCCATCACAGTCATGGCTGGAGAGAAAGCCATAGCTGAAATGGTCACCATGCCTGCAATAGATGTGGTGGTGGCTGCGATGGTAGGCTATGCTGGATTGAGACCAACGATAGAAGCTATCAAAGCGAAGAAAACCATCGCACTTGCCAACAAAGAGACACTCGTAGTTGCAGGCGAAATCATCTGCCGTCTTGCAAAAAGAAATAAAGTCAATATCCTGCCTGTGGACAGCGAGCACTCTGCCATATTCCAATCACTTGTTGGAGAAGATATGACAAGCGTGGAGAAACTACTCCTCACTGCTAGTGGAGGTCCCTTCCGTACGTTTACCTATGAGCAGATGCAGCACGTGACGGCAGCCCAAGCACTTCAACACCCCAATTGGGAGATGGGAGCAAAGATTACCATCGACTCGGCAAGCATGATGAACAAGGGATTCGAGGTCATAGAAGCAAGGTGGCTATTTGATATGCCTGTAGAGCAAATCCAAGTTCTTGTACACCCACAATCGGTGATTCACTCGGCTGTCCAATTTGTAGATGGTAGTGTGAAAGCACAACTCGGTACACCCGATATGCGTATACCGATTCAATATGCCCTCACTTATCCTCAACGTTGGCATAGTGATGTACCACGACTCGACCTTTTCAAACACAACACCCTCACTTTCGAGGAACCAGACCTACAACGATTCCCCAACCTACGACTAGCATACGAGGCCATGGAGAAAGGCGGAAACATGCCATGCATACTCAACGCAGCAAACGAAATAGTCAACTTGGCATTCCGAGAAGCACATTGTGGATTCTTGCAGATGTCTGACATCATTGAGCAAACAATGGACAAAACCGAATTTATCGCACAACCTAGCTATGATGACTACGTGCAAACCGACAAACTGGCACGTCGTATAGCAACTGAACTAATTAAAACAATCAACTAATAAACTCATAAAATAGATATGCAGTGGATTCAACTCTTACTCGCACTTAGTATACTCGTGATGATTCACGAACTTGGACACTTCTTCTTTGCCCGAATTTTTAAAACACGTGTGGAGAAATTCTATATGTTTTTCAACCCGAAATTCTCCATCATACGAGCTAAAAAAGTCAATGGCAAATGGCAAGTGCGTTTCTTTGCACCTAACGTACCTGAGGCATCAGTCGCTGTTTTAGATGACGCTACGGGAGAACCAAAGAAAAATGAAAAGGGACTACCTATATTACGTCCAATGACAGAAGCTGAATTGGCTGCTTTGCCTGAGGACGACTGGCGCCGTTATCCCGATTCCATCGAGTGGGGATTAGGATGGGTACCGTTTGGAGGATATTGCGCTATTGCTGGTATGATTGACGAGACTAAAGCTGCTATCGACCTGCCTTCCGAACCACAACCTTGGGAATTCCGTTCCAAAAACGTTTGGCAACGACTATGCATCATTATTGGTGGTATATTGGTGAATTTTGTGGCAGCATTGCTGATTTTTGGAATGATATTTTTCCATTGGGGAGAAACGACTTTGCCAATTAACCAAATCAATACCGGATTGTATTATTCGGATATCTTGATTGAAGAGGGATTCCAACAACGAGATAAAATCCTTTCTATCAATGGAGAAGAACCACAAAGCTTGGCCGATGTGACACAAGCACTTATCCTTGAAGGACAACGTGAGGTCGTAATCTTGCGTGGTGCTGATACACTCACACTTTCCATATCTGCTGACCTAGGGCAACGCTATCTGGCATTGCAAAATGACCTCGACCGTGAGGAGAGGGAAAAAGCACGTGCGGATAAGTCATATCAAAAACGAGGTTATATTTTGCTATCATACTACATGCCTTTTGTGATTGACTCGGTGATGCCAGGAGGCGCTGCTTTCTTTGCCAACATGCAAAAAGGTGATAGCATCGTGGGCGTAAATGACGTACAAAACCTCTGTTATATGCAGATCACCAACGAATTGGCTAAGTATCCATGCGATAGCATTACATTATCCTTCTACCGGAGTGGACAACCTATGCAAGCACGTTTATTTATTGGAGACCAAGCCAAAATAGGTGTCTATACTAAGTCTGTAAGTGACTTCTATACCACAGTGCATACCGATTATACATTCTTTGAGGCAATACCTGCAGGCATTAAATATGGTTGGGATTTCTTGGTGTCATACGTGAAGCAATTTCGCCTGATATTTTCTAAAGAGGGAGCACAATCGTTGGGTGGATTTGGTGCAATTAGTAATATGTATTCGAATGTGTGGAACTGGGCTTCGTTTTGGAATACAACTGCAATCCTTAGTTTGATTTTGGCATTCATGAACTTCTTACCTATCCCTGTACTCGACGGAGGATATATTCTCTTCCTGTTATGGGAGATTATCACAGGACGCAAACCTAGTGATAAGTTCTTAGAGGTCGCCAACAACATCGGCATGTGGATTCTACTCGCATTGATGATTTTTGCCAATGGTAATGATATTTTCAAAGCATTTTTTTAATACACGAAACTTCTAAACAATGCAAAACGATTATTTCAAACATGAATCCTCATACGTTGATGAGGGATGTATCATCGGCAAAGGGACTAAGATCTGGCATTTCTCGCACATCATGTCTGGGTGCCAAATAGGTGACAACTGCAATATCGGCCAAAACGTAGTAGTTTCACCGGGCGTCGTATTAGGAAGCAACTGCAAGATACAAAACAATGTATCCATCTACACAGGCGTTCGCTGCGGAGATGATGTATTCCTTGGACCTAGCATGGTATTTACCAACGTGATTAATCCTCGTTCGGCAGTGAGTCGCAAGGATGAATATAAAGATACGTTCATCCGACGTGGTGCTTCGGTTGGTGCAAATGCTACCATTGTTTGTGGCAATAATTTGGGCGAATACTGCTTAATCGGTGCTGGATCTGTAGTCACTAAAGATGTACCTGCTTTTGCGTTGATGGTTGGCAATCCTGCACGACGCATAGGTTGGGTGAGCCGACATGGCGAGAAACTACACTTTGATAAAGATGGATTGGCTACATGTCCTGCCACTGGAGAGAAGTATCAATTAGTTAATGATCTCTGTCAGTTGATGAACCCTTAATACAAATAAAACTTTTCAACTTCTTACTACAATGATCCAACGAATTCAAACACTATACCTCTTATTAGTCGTAATACTCGGCACATTATTGTGCTTCTTTTCACCAATACAATTTCTTATGCCACAAGCAACCGAGTATATCTCTTTGCATGCATTGGATAAATGGCCATTGGCTGTGATGAGCATGGCTATTCCGCTGTTAGCATTGGTGACAATATTCTTGTTTAAGCGTCGTTTATTGCAAGCTAGATTAAACGTAATGAATGTCATCCTATGCCTAGGATACTATGCGATATTGGCATTGTATGTAGCATATGTGGTCAAAGGATACGAACCAATTTCCGAACAGACATTGGCAGGAGCAGAGTGGTATCTCAACCTCTGGGCAGCCATCCCATTGGTGAATATCGTGCTGACGATGATGGCTACTCGTCGCATATTAAAAGACGAAGCACTAGTACGTGCTGCAGACCGACTACGATAATACGATATCAGTTAGAATGATTCACTAATCCTACGAATCTCATTTGAAAGCAGTGTGTATAATTCACGCTGCTTTTCTGTTGTAAGCAAGGATAAGTGATGATTCATCACATTCGCATCACCACGACGAGCAGGGCCCGTTTGTGCTTCATGTGGAGAGAGCGTATGAATCTTAGATGCTGTCTCGTCTATCAATGGCAAAAGCGCTGAAAAAGGTATATGCGTACTACGCAATAGTTCAGCAGCAATAGTGTACATCAAATTGGTGAAGTTACAGGCATACACACCTGCTACATGCAAACGCTCACGATCATGCTGGGTCGTCTCATACACGTGACTTGTAATACTCAATGCCAACGAATAGACTGCACTAATATCATCTATACCACGAGCTTCGAAAAATACTGGCACCGTGGAGAAATCCTCTATCAAACGCTCCTTACTAAAGGTTTGAAAAGGGTAGAAAATCCCTGCATGAGGCTTGTCTTTACCAAATATGGAAATGGGCATACTACCTGATGTATGAAGGTGCATAGCACGTTCTTTGCCCTTTACCTGTTCCACTACTGTGCATAATGCTTCGTCCTTGACTGCATAGATATACACATTCGCTTGTGGCAAATCTTCCAATCCTTCACGGCTACTAACCATCTCACATGCTACACCTTTCTTACGAAATGCATAGTCTAAATTGGTGGCAACATTGCCCTTACCTATAATTACGATTTTCATAATTGCTCATTCATACAACCATTGCTACTGCATCTACGGAAACACAATAGTTATTTCACTTGTTATTTACATAATTCTTTGTAAAACTCTGTAACGGCCACTATACCATTCTCCCATACCTCGAGATCCATAGATTCGTTAGGCGAGTGGATGGCATTTTTTTCCAAACCAAAGCCCATGAGAATAGTCTTCACACCAAGAATTTGCTCAAAACTACTAATAATAGGTATACTTCCACCCCTGCGTGCTGCCAGTGGCTTTTTACCAAATCCTACTTCAAACCCATGCTCTGCAGCTTTATAGGCAGGTATATCAATTGGACATACATATCCTTGACCACCATGCATAGGAGTGATATCTACACGTACACCCGTAGGGGCAATGCTTTTCATATAATCCACAAATGCTTGACTCACTTGCTCATGATCTTGATTGGCTACCAACCGACAACTTACTTTGGCATAGGCCTTACTTGGCAACACCGTCTTACTACCATCTCCCGTATAACCACCCCATATACCACAAATATCAAACGATGGACGACATGAGTTACGCTCCAAGGTCGAATAACCCTCTTCTCCAAATGTAGCATCCACATCAATAGCTGCACGATATGCCTCCTCTGAGAATGGAATTTGTGCTATCATCTCACGCTCTGCTTCTGGTATTGGCAATACATCATCATAGAAATGCGGAATAGTGATACGTCCATGCTCATCCACCACCTTCGAGAGCATCTCTGTCAGGGCATTGATTGGATTCTTCACCGCACCACCAAAATGACCACTATGCAGGTCACGATTCGGACCTGTAACCTCTATCTGCCAATATGCTAAACCACGCAAACCCGTCGTGATGGAGGGAGTATCCTTACCAAGCATCGATGTGTCGCTTACTAATATGATATCACATGCAAGCAAATCACGATGCTCATCAAGGAATGCTTCCAAACTCGGACTCCCAATTTCCTCTTCACCCTCAAAGATAAATTTTACATGGCAATTCATTAAACCCTCTCGCACTAAGTACTCAAAGGCCTTCACTTGAATCATGGCCTGTCCCTTGTCATCATCTGCACCACGCGCATAAAGACGACCTTCACGTATGGAGGGCTCCCATGGATCAGAGTGCCATAACTCAAGAGGCTCTACGGGCATTACATCGTAATGCGAATACACAAGCACCGTTGGTATATCACCGCCTTTAACCTCTAACCTTTCACCTTTAACCTCCATAGGCGAGTATTCCGCATATACGAATGGATTGCCTTGCGAGGGCATTACTTCTGCATGTTGAGCACCTGACTCCAATAAAAGTTCGCACCAACGCTCTGCACAACGCAGCATATCATCTTTGTGCGCAGGTTGACAACTAATGCTTGGTATACGAATCAAACTGGCCCACTCTTCCATAAAACGGGCACGATTTTCTGCAATGTACGAACGGATTGTCATATGTTTTTCATTAATGATTTTTTTCAACAAAAATTGCTGCATTGCTTTTACTCGAGAAAACTCCTATAAAACAGGATTTGAGGGGTACAGACCCTTTGTAATCTAACTACCTCATCGCTACGACAAATGTCGGTCACCGCGCAGAGTATTAGCACGCCATTAGAAAAGCACCTACCTCGTAAGATAAAAATTGTTGAGTTTTCCGGTCTCTAAGCAATGCAACAATATATTTAAGATCGCTTTATACTTCTTTACAAATTCTATGCCAAAAGGTCACACATATATAGTAGTTATTCTATCAATATTTTCTTATTTGAGTAAGATCATTTCGACGTGGTTCTATATATGTATATTGTTCTACACCATTATCGTATGCTATTTGTGCACGGTCACTAAATCGCCATGCCAATGTAGCTACAATACGGTGGGTTCGTGTGCCAAGCTCCAGCGGAAGCTCTTGCATCTCAGAAGCATACTGATGGATGGTTTGCCAACGATATTGGTATGCCAATTGAGCTATCACCACATTACTTCGATAGCCAATGCCTGCACTCGCATATTGCGAAGAGGCAGTATAGCGATAATCCATATCTGTACGAATCTCATTATAATCCAATAACCATATAGGGTCTTCTTTCATAAATGACGATTCATATACATATCCTGCATTGAAGAAAAGTCCGCGATATGCCTGTGCTTCTACGCCAACACGCAGGGTATGCACATCTTCCATCTCCGAAGAATGGGCATAATCGTATTGCAGCGCCAATAGCCCTAAACTACCCAACTGACCTGCTACACTCACACTCGTGCGTAAAGGCGATACCATTTCTGTGGATATCACGCCACTAGCAGGAGTCAAGACTTCGTATTTTTGCCCTGCTATATTGCTATACATATCGCCTTCCGTCTGCACAGAAAGACTCAGCATGGTCGGCGTTTGGAAAGAAATACCCACACGTATGGCTTGGATTGGTCTATAAATCAAACCGATAGAACCACTCACTCCCACCCCAGATAGATGATACAATGATTTCAATTCTGCCGAATTGATGCGGTCTGTCTCGAGCAAAGAAACATTTTTAGTATAACTCAATGTGGGTATATTCAAATTCAAGCCCACATACCATTGGTTGCTGATATTGCTTGCCCAAGATAAGGTATATTGGTCATAACTGCCCGATTCTGAGATGGATAACGAACCATTAGTCAGATTCACAGCAGGCTCCCATTGACTATTATCCATAGGATTAATGAGATACGCCTCATAGCCAAGAATACTCAACCACCCTATTTCAGCATTATCCCATGGCTTATCTTGCAAGTTCTCCTCTGCGATGCCTCCCATATCATTGGTAATATTGCAGATAGTAGATACCATTCCCAAGTCCTTGCCCTCTACGAGAATATCACGATTGAAATTAGCAAGGCGATTGACCGTAAACATAAAATTATTGTAAATCATGCCACGTTGTTTGCTTGGATTTCCCCATGCCCAAATGGCAGATACGTGTGGCGCTGCAAAGCGGGCACGTTGATATCTATCCTTGCTACCCACCTGATGTGTACGATCTATTGTTTCGTCAATGGTTAATGCTATCTCACTACGACGATATAATCCCAATCCAGCAGGGTTGTCCAACACTGCCGATGGGTCACCACCGATTGCCGTCATCGCCCCTCCCATACCCACATAGCGAGCCGTACCGATGATTTGGCGCTCGGAAAAACGCTGCACATCCTGAGCTCTCAGTGCGGAACCAAGAACAAGGAGCAAGGAGCAAAGACTCAATATGTAGGCATATCGTTTCACCTAATGCTTAATTATCAATTCTTAATTATCATCACTACGGTGTCGGGATATTGTGTCGTATCTTCCAAAAAGATAAACTCGCGGGCATTGCGATCATACACAGGTTCAGCAGGCACAATCGTATCTGCTGATGGCCAATAGTAAGAGTCATCGGTATATAAACCTACCCCATCCCTCCCTGAAGGGAGGGTATTAGGCGATGAGGCGAGAGGCGACAAGGCGACAAGACTCGGAATCAATAGCCCAACGATTAATATGATTATGCAGCGTTTCATACGAGTAAGGACAGTAAGGTCATTAAGGACTTTAAGGTCGTTACTTGAGTTGTAGCAAAACCTATGCCAAAGGCAATTAGTTGCGGAAGCCGATGATCTCGCGTACCTCGCGGATAGTCTTCTCGGCGCTGGCAGCAGCTGCTTCAGCACCCTCGCGCGCTACCTTAGCCAAGTATTCTTCGTTGTTCTGGAACTCGATAATACGCTCACGAATAGGTGCACAAAAGGCGTTGATATCCGCAGCAAGTTGCTTCTTCATATCACCATACCGAATGGCCATGTTGTTATATTGGTCATTGAAGTAATCATAAGTGTCAGGGGTGGAAACAAGTTGCATGAGCGTGAATAGATTCTCAATTGGCTCAGGTTTTACTTGGTTGAGCATCGTAGGACCAGCATCTGTAACAGCACGCATCACTTTTTTCTTGATTGTAGCCTCATCGTCACAAAGATATATAGCATTACCTTCGCTCTTACCCATCTTACCACTACCATCTAAACCTGGTACTTTTACAGCCTTGGCATTAAAGTGGAATGACTCTGGCTCTTTGAAATACTCAATGTTATATATACGATTAAATCGACGAGCAAACAAACGTGCCATCTCCATATTCTGCTCTTGATCCTTGCCTACAGGCACCTTATCCGCCTTGTGTACGAGGATATCGGCTGCCATGAGTGAGGGATATGTGAGCAAACCAGCATTTACATTATCTGGTTGCTTACGTGCTTTTTCCTTAAAAGATGTTACACGCTCCAATTCACCGAGATATGCGTTCATATTAAGATATAAATACAATTCCAATACTTGCTTCACATCACTTTGAACATATATTGGTGCCTTTTCAGGATCGATGCCACATGCCAAATATTCCGCCAAAATAGTGCGAACTGACGTGCGTATATTCTCTGGAGTAGGATGTGTAGTGAGTGAATGCCAATCAGCAATGAAAAACATACAATTATATTCCTCTTGCATCTTTACAAAACTCTTCACTGCACCAAAATAATTACCAAGGTGCAAATTGCCCGTAGGGCGAATACCACTAATTACTTTTTCCATGATTATATAGTCATTCTAATTTATTTTGGCGCAAAAGTACAACTTTTTTTTGAGATATGCAAGTTTTTTTGTACTTTTGCAGGCAATTTGAAAAAATCACTATGACTTTGACCGAATACATCGAACAACATTCCTCATCCGAGAGTGAGGCTTTACACCTAATCACCCATCGCACACATCTACGTGTGATTAATCCGCGCATGTTATCAGGTCATGTACAAGGACGTGTGTTGAGTATGATAAGTCAGATGATTCAACCAAAACGCATTCTAGAATTAGGTACGTTCACAGGATATTCTGCCCTATGTCTAGCGGAAGGCTTGAATGAAGATGGAAGACTCATCACATTAGAGCACAACGATGAGATGGAGGATTTTATCCGCGAGAATCTAGCACTTTCTCCGCTGGGTGAGAAGATCGACCTTGTCATCGCTGACGCCAAAGAATACCTTTCAACGCTTCTCACGTCCGACACTACCAAATTTGATTTGGTCTTCATAGATGCGGATAAGAAGGAGTATTGCGATTATCTAGATTTGGTGCTACCCTTGATGCAACCAGGAGGTTGGATCTTGGCAGATAATACGCTGTGGGATGGTCATATCATCGATCCTGCTTATGATAAAGACCGCCAAACGGTAGCTTTACGTGCTTTCAACGACAAGGTAGCGCAGGATCCACGCCTAGAGAAAGTCATCTTACCTCTCCGTGATGGTCTGACGATTATTCGAGTTAAATAAAATTTACTATAACGCAACTTCTTCTCCCTTTTCAGGTATCACGATACTGCGAAATCCTGCCTCATAGAGGTGGTCTTTCAGTGCCTCTTGTGCGTTACTCTCGCCATGTACGATAAACGTCTTGCGTATTTTCTTAATATCTTGACAACCAGTAAAATACTGTATCATCTCTTGATAGTCTCCGTGCCCAGAGAATCCCTCTATTTTGGTCACCTGTGCACGGATTCTATGATCAAAACCAAAGATGCTCACATAGCGTAAATCCGGGTTTTGTATGCGTGCACCCAATGATGTTGGTGTGCAATATCCTACAATCAATATCGTCGTACTTGGATCATCAATATGATTCGATACGTGGTGCTTAATACGCCCTGCCTCCAACATACCAGATGCTGAGATCACAATGCATGGTTGCTTGCTCTTATTTAATGCTTTGGAATCACTAAGGTCTGTGATATACCTTAGTGTATTAAAACCAAATGGATCGGGGTCAAACCGCATAGTATCACGCACCTGTTCGTTCAGTGTGTCGGCATACTTGCGGAATATCTCCGTAGCATTGGCAGACAGTGGCGAATCTACATACACTGGCACACGCTCCAATCTGCCGTCGTTGTACAGCTCATTCAGTACATATACAATCTCTTGCGTTCTACCCACTGAGAACGATGGTATCAACAACTTGCCTTTTTTATACATACACGTCTCTTCCACCACTCCTAGTAGTTGTTCTTCCGACACCATTTCATCCTCGTGTATACGATTGCCATATGTGGATTCACATATCAGATAATCGCATTGTGGAAAAGCCTGTGGTGTGCTCAGTATATGGCTATGCAAGCGCCCTACATCACCTGTGTAAGCAATACGCTTCATTTCGTCGTTTTCCTTGATTTCCAAACTGATAACTGCCGATCCAAGCATATGTCCCGAGTTAGTAAACTGCACCTGTATCTGCTCATCGATGCGATAAGGTGTATTGTATTCCACGGTGCGGAACAATTTCATCACCTGTTGCGCATGGTTGGTGTCGAATAGCGGTTTGATTTTAGGTTTGTGCAGGCGATCCATCTTCTTGTTGTACCACCGCACATCCTGCTCTTGGATAAATGCAGTATCTTGCAGCATCAATTGGCACAAGTCGCGCGTAGCGGCTGTGCAATAGATTTTCCCGCGAAATCCAAGACTATATATATAAGGTATCAATCCCGAATGGTCAATATGTGCATGCGAAAGCAATAGATAGTGTATATCCTTTGGATCGAAACCCAAATTGCGGTTCGCTTCATCGGTTTCCATTCCTTTGCCTTGATACATGCCACAATCCAACAAGATAGTTGTTCCTGAGTCGGTAGTAATCAAGTGTTTGCTACCAGTCACTTCGCGTGCAGCGCCTAAGAATTGTATTTTCATGCTATTGTTGGTTAACAATCCGTTTGCAAAATTACTACAAAAATTGTACAACTGCAAATTATTTGTGTTAAAATTTTACTCTCATGCACTTTTTTCTTGCAATATTCAACAAAAAACCGTACCTTTGCACCCGTAAATCCCATAAAACTTTTAAAACCTTTTAGAACGTTTAAACCTTTGAATATGCTCCCTACCGTAGCACTCATATATGACTTCGATGGCACCCTTGCGCCTGGCAATATGCAGGAGTTCGGACTCTTGCAAGCTATTGGTTACACTAATCCTGCGGAATTTTGGAATCTCTGCGACCAAATCGCCAAGACCAATGATGCGGGTGGTATTGCTGTAGTGATGTATGCCATTCAAGCTGAAGCACAGCGTGCAGGTATTCGCTGTACGCGAGATATGTTGCGCGAGTTTGGCAAGACAGTACGTTTCTTTTCGGGTGTTACCGAGTGGTTTGATCATATCAATGCCTATGCAGCGCAAATTGGCGTAGAAGTCAAGCACTATGTCAATAGCTCGGGTGTCAAAGAGATGATCGAAGGTTGTGCCATTGCCAATCAGTTCGAGCAAATCTATGCTTGCACCTACCTCTATGACAGCAATGGCGATGCTTGTTGGCCATCGGTAGTGGTGGATTATACTAAGAAAACGCAGTTCCTTTTTAAGATCAATAAGGGTATCCGCGAGGTCAGCGACCGTGTGCGTATCAACGAGTTTGTGCCTTCCAATGAGCGCCCCGTGCCATTCGAACGAATGATTTATTTTGGTGATGGAGAGACGGATGTGCCATGTATGCGTACTGTCAAGTCCAATGGTGGACATAGTTTTGCTGTCTATGGCAATGAGAAGAAGCGCGCCCTTGCGCAGCAATTGCTCTCCGAAGGTCGTGTCAATTTTGCTTGTGCAGCCGATTATACGGAAGATGGTCAGATGATGGAGATTGTCAAGCGTATCTTGGATAAGATCAAGGCTGATTACACCCTCTCGCAGCACGAAGCAGTTAATCGCGACACGCTCAACATGTACTCTGCCTTAGGAGATACGATGGACTAGTTGCTATCTCTATCCCAACAATTTTCGTAGTTGGATACCCTCACTTTCCGCTATCTTCCTCGAAACCATCTCATTACCACTTCGATACCAATCCATCATCATCCAATACTTTCCCTATACCCTGCCACTAATCTCACTTTCATCGTGCCCGCTGAGCAAAAATCACTCTTAAAAGCAATTTTTATTTGCACGATTCAAAAAAATGTTGTATCTTTGCAGCGTAATTCAGCCCACGCTAGGGATTATGTCTTTTGGGTGGGAGATTTACAAGACATAATAAAGGCGTCATTACGCGCTATGTAGTTGGCTATTCGGAATCTCGCAAATTCTCAATAAGTATCCAATACATTGCAGCATTTTGATGTCCTCGGGGTATGTATATCCTTGCGGTGCACATTGTATTTATATGCGTGTGTGCGTGTGCGTACATATCAGCGTGGGCTCGGTGTTGCTTGTTCGGATACAAAGGCAATGCGAGAGCCTCGAATAGCGGAACAGCAATAGTGCAGTCCCGCTTTTTTGTTGTGCACATATGGGCAAGAAAATAAAAAATGCACAGCTTATAAGTGGTGTGGCTTCTGATTGTGTCTAATTGGTTGAAAAAAACTCATTTTAGATGGGCTTAATGTTAATATTAACTAATTAAAAACACAAAATAATGAAAAAAACATTGATGATGGTGCTTTGCGTAGCACTGTGTGCATCTTGTGCAGTAAAAAAGCCTGTACAACAACCTGTACAGCCAATACTGCAAGAGGATGATATTATCCAGCTCCCATGTCAAGAAGAGGCGGTTGATACTGAGCAATATTATGCTGTGTTAGGGGTTGGTTCTGATTTTAATTTGAATTTTGCTATGCAAAAAGCTATGAGGGAAGCAAGAAGGATACTAACACAAAAAATCTCTAAATCTGGAATATCTGCAGAACAACATGATATTTCTCAAATGGAATATTCAGGTGATTTAAATGAGATGGAAATCGTTTGTCAAAAAGTTTGTCGCGATATCTCTGGTAATTATGTTGTATATGTGGCAGTAAGAATGCTAAAAAATAAGTAATATATACGGAAATGCTGGCTCTCCGTTTGTTCACATCAAGTAGTCAACAAAAACTAATTAAAACAACAAAACAATGAAAAAAATTCAATCTTTAACAATTTTGATGATTGTATGTCTATTTGCATCTTGTGGTCCTAAACAAGTAGTAGCACAAACTCAAAAAACACAAAATCCATTTGGTGAAACTTTTGAAGCTCCTTGTCAAGTGTATGACACTAAACAAGATTTTGCAGCATCTACCTCTTTCCGTGGTTCAAGTATGCAACGTAATGAAGTACAAAAAGGTGCTCTTTTAGCGGCACAAGAATTAATTCGTTTGAAAATGCAACATGCTTACAAAGGTATGGTTAGCGAGTATTCAGCATCTGTTGGTAATAATCGTGGCAATGACGTAGAGCGCAAGATGACTTCAGCAGGCGATCGTATCATTGATGCAATTATCAATGAAACAATGCAATCTTGTACTCGTTGGAGTGGTATCTATGATGATGGCGACATTGAGTGCTATATCGCTATTGAAATCTCTAAAGAAGAAACAGCTCGCCGTATTTCCAAAGAGGTTAAAGACCACTTGACACAAGACGAAAAAGACCGCATTGGTTTCAACGAAGAACAATATCGCGAGAAGATGCAACAACGTTTTGAGGAGTATCAAGAAACTCACTAATTCATGCGTCGATTTTTAATGATAATAATAGGTGCTCTGCTATTGCAGGGCGCCTATTCCCAAACTACCGAGCGCCCAAAATGGACGGATGGGTATTTTGAAGAAGTCCAAAATTCCTATGTAGAAGTAGTGTCTGCTGTAGGATATGAGCCTGACAATGCCCGCAAGAAAGCGATGCAGCAAGTGTTGGAGCGCCGTAGTATGGCTAGTGGTACACAAGCCACGGTGTCAATGACAGGTAATGATGTGCAAGTTAAAAGTGAACACGACTTGATAGCCAAAGCCCGTGTAGTGGATGAATACATAGAGCGTATTGAGGCAGGACAATATCGTGTATATCTATTGGTGCAGACAGCCAAGAATCCATCACTGTCTTTTGAGCCTGTTACATTATCAGAAAAATATCCATTCTCTGCGCGTGTATTTGTTCCTGGTATGGCACAAATATATAAAGGAAGTGTAGGAAAAGGTGCCTGTTTTATTGCTGGTGAAGTGTTATTCGTAGGTGGTGTCGTGGTAACAGAATGTTTGCGTCAGAATTATACTAGACAGATTGCAACTACAAATTATAATCCGTTGAAGCAGGAATATGCCAAATATGCAAATGCTTGTAATATAACACGTAATGTTTGTATTGCAGGTGCAGCAGCATTATATGTTTGGAATGTGATAGATGGTATTGTAGCCAAAGGTGACATGCATATTATGATAGGCAACTTGGCTCAATTGCGATTTGCACCATATGCTGATTACGAGAGCGGTGGTATTGCTGCTGTAGTAAAATTCTAATCTATAGTACATATGAAGACGATTAAAATTTATCTAATACTTCTGTTTGTGTTGTTTGGATTAGGAGCGTGTACTCCTGTCACATACGATGTGTTTTCTTCCATAGTGGGAACTGTTGTAGATGTGGAGACAATGGAGCCTTTAAGTGGAGTGACTATATCATTAAGTCCATCATCTAAAGATGCTCCTATAACAAAACTAGATGGTTATTTTGAGTTTCTAAATTTAGAATCTGATACACAATATACCATTACAGTACAGAAGAAAGATTATAGTACTAATCGAAAAACAATAAAAACAATTGCTGGCGAGACGCATAACGTTACCATTACTATGGAAAAACTAAAGTAATTGTATTTTTGAATATTTGATAAAAAAGCATCTTGTGCTGTGGTATATCATTACCCGCAGCACAAGATCCTGTCCTTGGAAAATAAATGGCAATCCTCGTTGCTGACAACAATACTAGATGCTTTGAATAAATCTACAACTAAATATCTACTCCAAAATGAAAAAGACTATTTGCTTACTCTTTAGTATTGCCTTATTATGTGGAATCTACCAAGCATGTACGCCAAATGTTGAATTACCTGGTGGTATTTATGGTACTGTGCTCGATAAAGAAAGTGGTGAACCCATTCGCAATGCGGAGATTACCCTAAATCCTGGCGGCAAGACCACCGTGGTGGGTAGTAATGGTACATATGAGTTTGTGAATCTTGAAGCGGGGATGTACACCGTCAATGTACAAGCAGATGGATATGATCACAATAGCAAGACTGCCAATGTAGTCAATGGTGAAAGTACTGCCTGTGATTTCCATTTAACAAAGACCATAATCAATCAAGATTTGGAGATTACACCTACTTCGCTGAATTTTGGTACTATCCAAAATCAATTATCTGTTACCATTACGAATAGAGGTACAGAGGAAACTGCTTGGTCATTGGATTTAGGCGTCTGCAAGTGGCTGTCCGCTACCCCTGTTTCAGGACGTATTGGTGCAGGCAAAACACAGGCGATTATTTTCTCTGTAGATCGCTCTTTGCTACAAAAAGATGAAACCGCAGTTGTTACCATATCTGCTTTTGGCAACTCTTATCCAATGAATATCTCTTGTGCTATTGTTCAAAATAAAGGCGTAATGACTGTAAGCCCAACAGTATTGAGTTTTGGTGAAGAGGCTAATGAAATGAATTTCACAATTAAGAACTTAGGTAATGCTAATCTCAATTGGTACACTCAAGGACTGTCTGCTTCTTGTTTTTCTTTGTCAGAGAGCAATGGTACGTTAACTTCTGGAGCGAGCAAAGTGGTGAAAGTGTTACTTGATAGAAACCTCATGTCTGAAGATCTCTCCACATCTTTTATCGTATCAGATGGAAATACTGACCAAGAGATCTTGGTATTGGCTACCAAGAAAGTGCAGCGTCCAATTATGGGTATTACTCCTACTTTCTTAGATTTTGGAGAAAATAGCACATCTAAAACGTTTACAATTAGCAATTCAGGCAATGCAGATTTACATTGGTCATTGACAAATGCGAACAACGAGTACTTGAGTTTTTCTGCGACCTCAGGTACAATCACTCCTGCAGGAAGTACCACTGTGACCGTTACACTCAATCGTGCAGCAATGCATACTGATTTAAATACATCAATAGGTGTCTCAGATGGAAATAGTACACAATCTGTAACCATCAAAGCTACGTATGTGTATGTAGAGGATTATTCTTCTGCGATTGTTGAGAGTTGCGATAATAATCTAAAAGCAGAAATCGTAAGTTGCAAACGCAATGGTACTGCTGTCGTATTTACTTATAAACTGACAAATACAGGATTGGGAGATGTTAATATCCAAATCAAACCCGCTGAAAGTTATACCAATGCAACTATTATTATGGATAACTTAGGCAACTCCTATTTCCGTCAATATATGACTTTTCGCGATCAAGGGAATGCTTATAGCAATACTATAGGTGTCGCATTTCCAGAAGATGTACCATGTACGGGTACTGTAACGGTGCAAAATGTACCAGACGAAGCAACCAATTTGACTGTGAAACTCGGTGTCTGGATTAATCAGACTTTAGGTAATACATACATTTCATTTAAGAACGTGCCAATCTATTAATTGAACTACAATATGAAAAAATTGCTTTATTTCTTCATTGGTATATTGCTCATTTGTGGCATCTACCAAGCATGTACGCCAGACGTAGAACTTCCTGGCAGTATCTATGGTGTGGTTGCTGACAAAGCTACAGGTGAACCAATCAAATCAGCAGGTGTAGAACTCAGCCCTGGTGGATTGAAAACCATCACAGGCAGTGAAGGACAATTTGAGTTTACCGAATTAGATCCTGGCAAATACACCTTATTGATTACCAAAACAGGTTATCTTGATGGTGTGAGTAGCACTATCGAAGTAAAAGCAGGTCAACAAGCCAAAGGTGATGTGCAATTAGAGCAAATTCCACCAGCTCTTAAAGTGGTGGATGAAAAGAACAACGATCTTGCGGAACTCAACTTTGGCGATGCCGAAGCCGATGTGGCTCGTTCCTTCAATATCTACAACGATGGTGCAGAAAAATTGACATGGGAGATCGTTAAGACTGCTGTCTGGATTGACTCTATTAGCAAAACTAATGGTGATTTATCACCTAATGGCAAGCAACCTGTAGTTATTACTATCGACCGCGACAAATTGGAAGAGGGCGAAAATAAAACTACCTTGCAAATGACATCTTCTAATGGTAGTAAGTCATTGACAGTGATTGCGATTAACAATCGTAAAGATGTTACTCTCAATACCTTGGAGTGTACCGATATCAAAGGTACTACAGCTGTATTCAATGCTGAATTATTGTGCGAGGGTAATCCGAAATATACCGAGCGTGGCTTTGTCTATTCTACTTCTCAACAGCCAACTATTGAGAATACGATTGTTAAACTGACTACTCCTGTGGATAATAATCTTCAATTCTCTGCCCAAGCAGTAGGTTTGGCTGCTGATAGTACCTATTATGTACGTGCATATGCTATTAGCGTATTAGGCACTTACTATAGTACCAATCAAGTATCTTTTGTTGTTCAACCTGCTGCACCTACTGTAGTCACCGATAGTATCAAAGATTTGAACATTGAAAATGGAACTGCTATCTTCAATGGAAAGGTAACTTATGTCGGTGACCCTGCCTATACGGAGCGCGGTTTTGTATATGGTACTGTACCTAATCCAACTATTGATGACACCAAGAAGGTTGTATCAGGTACAGGTGAAGGTGCGTTTAGTGCGAATATCACAGGTTTGGCAGAAGGCAATACATACTATGTTCGCGCATACGCACGAAATGTTAAAGGTGTCGCTTATGGTAAAGACGTGGTAGTCAATTGTGTGGCAACTATGCCAGAGGTATCCACCAATGAAGTAACGAATATCAGCATTAAGAATGGTACAGCTACTTTCGTAGGCGATGTAAAATCGTATGGTGATTTGACTTGTGAGGAACGTGGTTTTGTATATGCTCTGACCAATAACCCAACAATTGATGATACCAAACTGCCTGTTAGTGGTGCTGAGTTGGGCGTATTCCGCAAGAATGTCTCTGGATTGACTGAAGGTCAAACCTACTATGTCCGTGCGTATGTAACTAACAAGAAAGGTACGGTATATGGCAATGAGGTTACTTGCAATCTGACAGCCAATATGCCAGAAGTAAAAACATTGGCAGTTACCAACAAAGATATTGCTAATGGCGTTGCCACTTTCAACGGAACAGTCGTTTCATTGGGCGATTTAGGTTATACCGAAAAAGGCTTTGCGTATGGTATAGCTCATAACCCAACGATAGATAATAGCAAAGTAACTTCTTCTGGTGAAGGTACTGGTGATTTCTTTGCTACTGCCTCAGAGTTAGTAGAAGGCAAGACTTATTACATTCGTGCGTATGTTACCAATAGTAAAGGTACGGTTTATGGGGAGGAAGTCGAGATGGATTATACCGCAGGTATGCCTGAAGTGAAGACTCTTGAGGTGACAAATAAGAACATCGGTGCAGGTACTGCTACTTTCAAAGGTTCTATTCTCTCTTTGGGTGACTTAGGTTATACAGAACGTGGCTTTGTGTATGCCACCGTACATAATCCAACCATTGGTGATAGCAAAGCCATTGCCGAAGGTAGTGGTACTGGTGAATTCTCTGCTACTGCAAATGCACTCGTAGAAGGCAATACCTATTATATCCGTGCATATGCCACGAATAGCAAAGGCACTATCTATGGCGAAGAAGTGAGTGTTGATTTTAATGGTGTGATGCCTGTTGTTTCTACTCAAGCAGTAAGTGGCAAAATTATTGCTCAAGGTGTTGCGACATTGAATGGTACTATTGAAAGCAAAGGCGATCCTGCTTATACACAACGTGGTTTTGTGTATGGTATAGCACATAGTCCTACATTAGATGATGCAACGGTAGTGAATGTAAGCGGCACGAATACTGGCTCTTATACCTATAATCTTAATGATTTAGAAATGGGTAGTGTGTATTATGTACGCGCCTTTGCTACAAGTAGTAAAGGTACTGCTTACGGCTCTGAAGTTACTTTGGATTTCAATGCAGTACTACCAGAAGTGACTACTATTTCTGTGGAAATTCAAGATAGTGTACATGCTTATTTGATAGGTAATATCACCCTCAAAGGTGACCCTGAATATACCGAGCGTGGCTTTGTCTATGGAACCATGCAAAATCCAATGATTGACGATGCAGAAGCAACAAAAGTAACCGTAGCAAAAACATCATCCAATCAGTTTGAGAAGCAAGTGACTATAAGTGGATTAAGTCATACGATTTACTATGTGCGTGCCTATGCAAAGAGTAGTGCAGGAGTATCTTATGGAGATGTAAAACGAATTTACCAAGACCCATATCTGTGGTTACCAACATTTGAACACGATGGATATTTATATCGGGTATATCCTACATTTGATTATAAAATGCCACAAAGTCAAGCGTATAATAGTTGTAGCAATTTAACTTATGGTGGTTATTCAGATTGGCATTTACCAAGTAAATCCGAATTAAACACAATGTATGCAAATAAAAATGCACTTGGTTTTGTCAGCATTAACAATTGTGTAGTTTGGTGGAGTTCCTCATATGACATTAATAGCAAATATTGGGGACAATACTTCTTCTCCAATTCCTCGCACGAGGAAGGTTATCAATTGTCATGGCATAAAGATACAGACTTAAATGTAAGATGTATTAGAAAAGAAAAACGTTTATAAGTAATATAGTACAATTCTTGTTGGGCTTGGAGCGTGTAGCCCATGCCCAACAAGATGAATTTACTTAATAGAAAAAACTACTATCAATTAAAATATGAAAAAACTTCTTTATTTCTTCATTGGTATCTTGCTCGTTTGTGGCATCTACCAAGCATGTACGCCAGACGTAGAAGTCCCTGGCAGTATCTATGGTGTAGTTGCTGATAAGGCAACAGGTGAACCAATCAAATCAGCAGGTGTAGAACTCAGCCCAGGTGGATTGAAAACCATCACAGGCAGTGAAGGACAATTTGAGTTTACCGAATTGGATCCAGGTAAATACACCTTATTGATTACCAAAACAGGGTATATTGATGGTGTGAGTAGCACTATCGAAGTAAAAGCAGGTCAACAAGCCAAAGGTGATGTACAAATTGAGAAATTGCCACCTGCGTTGAAAGTAGTGAATGATAACCGCGAGGAAATCAGCACGTTGGACTTTGGCAGTTCTGTGGATGATGTGGCTCGTTCGTTTAGTTTGTTTAACGATGGTACAGAATCGTTAGAATGGCAGATTACTATAACTGCCGAATGGATAAAATCTGTAAGCAAAACAGAAGGAGTACTTTCTGCAGGTGCTACGCAATCGCTGATTGTTACCATTGATAGAGCAAAACTGAAAAGTGGTACAAATACTACCACCGCACATATTACTTCTAATAATGGTAATAAACAATTGACCATACAGGCAACCAATGGAACGGTACTCGCTACCTTGAATACATTGCCAGCAACTGATATCAAAAGTTCTTCTGCGACCTTGAATGGCGAGATCCTTACTAATGGTACACCTAAGTATAGTGAACGAGGATTTGTGTATTCACTATCTTCTATGCCAACGATTGCCACTTGTGAACATAAATTAACTTGCGCATTGACTGATAGTGCAAAATTTCATGTCACTGTTACTGGCTTGACAAAGGATAAAACCTATTATGTACGCGCGTATGCTATCAATGCGGGTGAGGAGGCTTATAGTAGCAACGAGGTGTCGTTTATTCCATCAAGTGTCATTGCAAAAGTCACCACAAATCCCGTGAGCAATATCGCACGCAATGAGGGACGTGCAACCTTCAATGGTACAATAGTGGACAATGGTGATCCTGTTTATACCGAACGTGGTTTTGTGTACGGAATCACGCATAACCCAATGGTGGAAAGTGATACGAAGATTGTCGCTGCTGGAAAGGGATTAGGTGAGTTCTCTGTCAATGCAGATAGTTTGCAGGTGGGTGAAGTGTATTATGTGCGTGCATATGCTACGAATGAGCAAGGTACTGCATATGGTGAAGAGGTAGAATGTGACTTCAAAGCCATTCATCCTGCTGTTACTACTGGTGAGGTGAAAGATATTTTGCGCGGTGCAGGTACTGCTACTTTTGTCGGTACAATGGTAGAGGAGGGCGATCCTGTATATACCGAGCATGGTTTTGTTTATGGTACATTACATAATCCAACCTTAGAGAATGACAGTACTGTCATAGCTGCAGGTAAAGGTAAGGGAGAGTTTACTTCTAATGTAACCAACCTGCAAGTTGGTGTTACTTACTATGTGCGCGCATATGCCAAGAACGAGTATGTGACAGTATATGGTGAGGAGGTAACGGCTGATTTTTCTGCTATTATGCCTGAGGTAACTACAGTTTCTGTGGAGGTAAAGGATAATACTACTGCGTATTTTATTGGTAAAATCACTAATGTGGGAGATCCTGAATATACGGAGCGTGGCTTTATTTATGGTACCATGCAAACGCCAATGCTTGATGATGCAGATGTAACAACGATAGTTGTTGCAAAGAATTCTTCTAACCAATTCGAAAAGCAGGTGACAATCAGTGGTTTAGACAAAGGCACTTTTTATGTGCGTGCCTACGCTAAGAGTAGTGCAGAAGTTAGTTATGGTACAATACTCAAATTAGAACATCCTGATTATGCTGCATATATTGCTTTGCCTACTTTTACTTATGATAATCATGTATATCGTGTGTATCCTGATTTGGATGCTAATATGTATTGGTTAACTGCAACTAATGAATGTTCTAATCTTACGTATGGTAGTTATTCAGATTGGTTCTTGCCATCAAAACAAGAGCTGAATGCAATGTATATTCGACGGGATGAAATAGGCGGATTTACAACAGGCGATTATTGGAGCAGTACACACTCTCACGCAGAAGGACCATATTCCAATAGTGAGTATGCATGGTATGAACAATACTATTGGGTACAAGATTTCGGTACAGGTAAGGAGTTTACCGCCTGGGGGGAAAATTATTATGTACGTGGAAGTAAAGATGGTACGGCTGGTGCCCTCTATCGTGTGCGTTGTGTCAGAAGAGAAAATTAACTATTTAACAATTTAACTATTACCGCCGTAGGTAGTCGAATTTTCAAGAAGTGGGCGTTTTGCCCACTTCTTTAGAACGAATAGCAATTATTGACCTGATTTCTGCTATTAAGCCACCTAATATTGTGGGAATCATAGAGAATTTGGTAAAAAACATTGCGGGGATCATAAAAAATGGCTCAAAACCTTACATAATTAAAAGATTTTCAGTAACTTTGTAGCGATTTGAAGACATTTTCTTTACATATAACTTTATTTATCTATGGATTATTGCTAATCAATAGTCCTATCGCAGCACAGGTATTGCTGCCACAGTATTCCGTGTGGGAAGGATTTGCGTTTAGTAACCAACAAGCAGTAGAATCCCGCGAAGCGGAAGAGCGGTTTGCGCGGTTCTTATTGAATTTGGAGCAACAAACACCTACCCAACAAGCAGAGCAGATCGGCGCGTTGCTCGCTAAAGCAGAACAATACAATGCTACCGCGCGGTTTCTCACATTGGCGGAGAAATACCTCTACGACCCTAACTCGCCCTATCACAATGATGAACGCTATTTGCTATTTTTGCAGTATGCAGCCACATATCAGTTAGCGGATTACACGACCAATCCGCGCTACCAGAAGCATTACACGATGGTGCAGAAGAATCGCGTAGGGCATAAGGCAACAGATTTCCCATACACTACCCAAGCAGGCGAGAAAGGGCGATTGTACCAGCTACAAAGCCGATATATTCTGCTATTCTTCCACGACCCTGACTGCGAGGAGTGCCAATATGTCAAAAAACAATTGGAGAACCAACACGCTCATTTTGTGCAGAAAGGTGTGCTGGTTGTTGCGGTATATATCGACGATGAGGTAGAAGCATGGCAAAAAGCGCAATACCCCTCAACATGGCTTAGCGTATATGCCCCCGAGATAGACAAACAAGACCTATACGACATCAAAGCATTACCTACTTTATATCTATTAGACACTCAGAAACAGGTTGTACTAAAAGATGCACAAATAGATAAAGTTGTTAGTTATTATGAGTAAAATAGTGAGAGCCACATCTATGATATAGATAGACGAAAGATGTGATACAGTGGTCGCGAAATTGGTCACGTAGCCCGATGAAAACTTTTCATAAGGTCACCTTTTAGCCCACCGAAAGCACACAGATCTCCCACAGATCTCCTATGGTGGTCCCCTAACACGTAGGCAACTTTTCAAATACAATATTTTAATAGATGATAATAACCATGAAACGTATTTTTACTTTGATAGGTGTAGTTGCTTTGGTAACCACTCTTTCTGCACAATCTCGTTCGTTTGAGGATTTCAAAGCACAACAAAACGCACGTTTTAATCAGTTTAAGGCTGACAAACAAGCAGAGTTTGATGCATTCCGTAAACGACAAAATGAGCGATATGCGGAGTTTATGCAAAATAGTTGGGCACATAGGAACGCGCAACCAGCAGTAACACCCAAAGAGGAGAAACTACAACCTCCTGTAGTCTATGAAAATCCTACGCCTGCTCCAGCTCCAGCACCGCTACCTAAAGAGGATAAAGCAGCACCTACGCCTCAACCAAAGCCTGCTCCAACACCTCAGCCTAAGGAAGAATCCACACCGATTCTGGTAAAGGATGATGTGGTGGAAGTCCCTCAGCCTCAGCCAGCCCCAGAACCAATAGCACCTGTGGAGCCAAAACCAGAGATTCCATATAAGCCTTATGCAATATCGTTCTACGGAACATTGGTATCAGTAGGTTTTCCTACGAATGATGTCTTCAAACTGGAGGGGCTATCCGAAAAACAATTATCCAAGGCTTGGAGCCATCTTTCGTCAGAGGCGTATGATGTCACATTAAACAATGTATTGGCTGTGCGCGAGAATCTAGCACTCTGCGATTGGGGATATGTGGAGATGTTACAAGCCATCAGTGAGAAGCGGTATGGCAAGAGCAATGAAGCGGTATTCATGCAAGCTTTCTTATTATCGCAGTCTGGATATAGAGTGCGTTTGGCAATGGATGATACACGATTGTATGTACTGGTAGCAAGTCAATACAGCATCGTGGGTATGCCTTACTTTGAATTGGAGGGTATTAAGTTCTATCCTATCAATTGCAGTAAAAGCGAATTGCATATTTGTGAGGCAGCATTTGACAATGAGAAATCCCTGTCTTTGCAATTGCGCCAAGAGCAGAAGTTAGATGCTGAGCCGACAACACCACGCCATTTACAATCAAAATATGGTGTGACAGCCAATGTGGTAGTAAATAAGAATACAATTGATTTCTTCAACAATTATCCCGCATCGTATTTCAATGATGATGTGACTACACATTGGGTAGTGTATGCGAATACACCGTTGGAGAAGTCGATTCAATCTAGTCTATATCCTGCACTCAAACAATCTATTGCAGGTTTAAGCGAACGCGATGCGGTAAACAAGATATTGAATTTCGTGCAAACGGCATTTGTGTATGAATATGATGATAAAGTGTGGGGTAGGGATCGCGCGTTCTTTGCTGCCGAAACATTGCACTATCCATATGCCGATTGCGAGGACCGTTCTATTCTCTTCTCCCGCATTATACGAGATATCATGGGATTGGATGTAGTGCTCCTATACTATCCTGGGCATTTGGCGACTGCGGTGGCGTTTACACAAGATGTACAAGGCGATTATTTAGTATATAAGAATCGCAAGTATATCGTATGTGACCCAACTTATATCAATGCTCCGTTAGGCGAAACCATGCCTGGCATGAATAACCAAGAGGCAAAAATCATTGTGTTGGGGCATTGATTAGTTGCAGTTCCTAACATACATATTCGTACACAGCGCTTCACCTACGACATAGTTGCTACCTCCGATGAAGATAATGTCTTCGTTGGAGGCTTCTTTTTGTGCAGCATTGATGGCTGTTGCTACGGAGCCAAAGCAATGGCACATTTGATGCGTAGGATGGAGTGATAGCCATTGCGCGAGCAATTGACTGGCAGGCAGTGCACGAGAGGTATTAGGTTGCGTGAAATAATACACAGCCTCTTCTGGTAAAAGGCTTAGCACCACATCAATGTCCTTATCCGCTACCATACCAAAGACAACATGCAGTTTTCCGTTTTCCGTTTTCCGTTTTCCGTTTTCCGTTTTCAGTTGCTCTGCCACATACCGAATACCGTGGGAGTTATGCCCCGTATCGCAAATCGTGAGTGGCGATTCGGATAGGATTTCCCATCTGCCACGTAAGCCAGTGAGAGTACATACCTGAGCAAAACCAGTGGCAATTGCTTCAGCGCCTATTTTAATATTACAATGGTTATGCAGCACTTGCAACGCTACAAAAGCAGTTTGTTGGTTTTTCTCCTGATAGCTGCCTTGTAACTGACATACGGGTGCCTCTTTCAAGCGGCGACGGCGCATGAAACCACATTGATCAGCAAACCATATTCGGCAATCTGTCGTTTCTAATCCGTCACCTAATATATTGCACTCGTGTGCACGATTAAGAAATACTTGTTGCGTATCGGGGTGAGTTTCGCCTATCACACAGGGGATATGCGATTTGATGATACCTGCCTTCTCGTGGGCTATCTGCGTAAGGGTAGTACCTAGAAACTCGGTATGGTCAATGCCGATATTCGTGATAACAGAGAGTAGGGGAGTAAGAATATTGGTACTATCCAATCTGCCCCCTAATCCTACTTCAATGACTGCTATATCTACTTGCAGCTCAGCGAAATACCAAAAAGCCAATGCCATCGTTGTTTCGAAAAATGATGGACGTACTTCATCCAAGAAAGCACGGTTGTTTTCCACAAACTCTATGACCATTTCTTCTGGAATCATTTCTCCAGAGATACGGATACGCTCACGAAAATCCACCAAGTGTGGCGATGTGAATAGCCCCACACGATAGCCTTGTGCTTGCAATACTGCTGCAATGAGATGGGAGGTTGACCCCTTGCCATTAGTGCCTGCGATATGCACCGCACGTAGTTGTTCATGCGGATTGCCGAGATGTGCCATCAGACGGCGGGTGTTGTTTAACCCAGGTTTGTATGCTACAGCGCCTACCAAGTGAAAGGCAGGTTGTGATGCATAGAGATAGTCAAGAGCGTCTTGATAAGTCATTTAAGAAGAAAAAAGCATTATTTGATAAGCAATTTCTTACGGATATCTTTAGGCAATGCATCTTTATGTACCAAAATGCTATTGGTCTTATATTGCATATATGCCTCAGAGACATACCAAATACCTTGGTACTCACTCTTTTGTGTACCCCATGAATTCTTAACCATATAATAGCGTTTGCCGTTTTGGTCTTTGGCTGTACCGAAGATTTGCATACCATGGTCATCAGTATTCTCCCAACTGTCGTATGCCGCTTGACGCATCTCTTGGGTGATAACCTTCTCTGGGAGAGGCTTCTTGGTCAGTTCTTCACGTTTATCGGTAGCCGATAGTCCTAACCATCGAGCAGCATCGCTACCGGTCAAGTCAGCTGCTTTCTCCTCCTCTGGTACTACGCCCAAGCCTTTGCGGGTAAAGCACATCTCGCTGACATCTGCACCCCACGCTAGTGTGTAACCTTCTGCCAAGGCGTTGTCAATGATAGCCATCATCTCCTTCATTGGCACATTGTACATCTGGTCCATACGCCAATTGTCAGGAACTTCTAGTGCGAAGGTTGTGTAGAAAGGATGGTGGGTATAGCTGGTGATGCTCACATAGTCGTCGGCGTTCAGTCCCAACTCCTCAGCAAAGGCCTTTGGCGTATAGTCTTTGCCATTGTAGGTGAAGTTTTTTGGGCACTCGCCGAGATAGGTGTCATATACAGCGGTAAGGGCTTTTTTCCATACAGGCGTAAGTTTCTTGAGTCCGCTATTAGTGACAGCTTTCACTACGCCCCCTGCAACTGCATCCAATTCTGCGTGAACAGGTAATGTGTCGGCGGATGTGCTACCATATTGGATTCCAGGCATTGCTTCTTGTGGCACTAAACCGTAGTTCTTGAGGCAGTAAATTACATCGTAAGCCGAACCGCCAGGTGCAAATTCCGCAGTGCCATACATGCGTACAGAATATTCGGCACGGTCGAGCATGGTGTGATGTACGACAAACATTTCGCTCAAATCATATGCGCCTTTACCCAAGCGTAGTAGCTCGCTCTCGAGAAAACCGATAGTGGAGTAGCTCCAACAAGTAGAACTGCGATTTTGATTTTTAACGGGTGTAATGGCAACGCTATCAATAGTAGTGAATTGGAAACCCTCTATGGTATCGGTTGATGCCTCTGTTGTGGCTTGTGCGAAAGTGTTGAGATTGATTGTGCTTAGCACTAGAAAAATTAATAAATGTTTCATATTTATGTCTTTTAAATTTTATCATTTTATAAGGTTATTTGAGTTTTTCTCTTTGAAAGAGTTAGTAAAGCATCTTAATCAGGAAACTCCATCAAATATGCTTTGATAAACTCATCGATATCACCGTCCATCACGGCATTCACATTGCTAGTTTGGTAATTTGTACGATGGTCTTTCACACGACGGTCATCAAAGACATAACTGCGAATTTGACTTCCCCATTCGATTTTCTTCTTGCCAGCCTCCACTTTAGCAGCGGCTTGACGACGTTTCTCCAACTCCAATTCATATAGTTGACTGCGCAAGTGACGGAGAGCATTCTCGCGGTTCTTTGGCTGGTCGCGGGTCTCGGTATTCTCAATCACAATCTCATCGGGTTGATTAGTGAGTGGGTTGATAAACTTATAGTGCAAGCGCACACCAGATTCCACTTTGTTCACATTCTGTCCACCTGCACCAGATGAGCGGAAAGTATCCCATGATATGCCTGCGGGATCTACATGAATATCGATGGTATCATCAATGAGTGGCACCACAAATACAGAGGCAAATGATGTCATACGCTTACCTTGTGCGTTGTACGGACTCACACGAACGAGACGATGAACACCGTTTTCAGACTTGAGATAGCCGTATGCCATGTCGCCTTCGATATTGAAGGTGACGGTCTTGATGCCCGCTTCGTCGCCCTCTTGCAGGTTGGCGATAGTGACCTTGTAATCATGCTTCTCGCAGTAGCGTTGATAAAGGCGCATGAGTTGCTCAGCCCAATCTTGTGCTTCTGTACCACCTGCGCCGGAAACAATCTTCAGCACAGCAGGCATTTGATCCTCCTCATGGGAAAGCATATTCTTCATTTCAAGGGCTTCAACCTCTTTCACAGCATGGGAATAAGCTGCATCCACCTCATCTTCAGTAACGAGCTCCTCTTTACAGTAGTCGAAAGCAAGTTGCAATTCCTCTGTAGCTGCACGTACACCCTCATAACCTTCAATCCATGCCTTGATACCTTTCACCTTGCGCATTTGTGCTTCTGCGGCTTTGGCATCTTCCCAAAAACCAGGATCTTGGGTACGGAGTTCTTCTTCCTCTAGTTGTACGCGCTTCTCATCTATAGCCAAATATTGCTTGAGCTTATCTGCACGTTGTTGAATTTCTTTTAGTTGTTCTATTGTTATCATATTATTGTGTTATTTTTTGCTTTGTTATAATTCTCCACAGGGTAATTGTACATTTCATAGAGTCTTTCACGAAGATAGTCCGTATCCTTGTTGGATAGATGGATTAGTTTCAAACGACTCTCAATATATTTATCAAATAAATTACCTCTCTCATATATCTCGTAGCCCAAGTGGATATGGCGGTCAATGAGTTGGCATACGAACTGAATCTGCTCATTACGACTAAGTTCGCGCAATTCTGGATGCGCAGCTAAAGCTTGGTCTATCTCATAGTTGATGGAAGGTGTTAGGCGGTAGACGATACGACCTTTCTGACCATTGATACCTACCTGCATCGAAACAAGATCGTCTTTACGTGATTTTTTCCACTTTGGATTATCGCGCTTGAGTTGCATTTCTCTTGCTTTAAGGTAGTCGCATGGATCAAACTCATATGAAATGGATACTGGGCAGATATTAAGTTCTTTGATACTCTCAAAGAAATCTTCCGCATCAAAAGTAAGCATTTTTAACACGCCTGGCTGTGTGATATCATTACCATCCTTCGCTCGCCCTTCTCGTTGTGCTAACCATATGGATTTATGTCTTTTGCGCAAATGACGGATATACTCTGATAATGTGATGGCATTCTCGCGTTGGTCACGAAAACCACTATTGCGAATGACTACAAATCCACGCAGGAAACGCACCACATGTTCAATCCACCACTTACCAAATAGGTTGTTACCAATACCAAAATAGGGATGGATAAAATAACGGGTACGCAGTAAATACGTAAGCCAAGCATTGTCCATACAAATGTCGCGGTGGTTGGTCATGAAGAATGCCCCCTGGCGAATATCTTTCTCAATATCTTTTTGGTCACCGAGAAAACGCAGGTCGAGGGAAGTTGCAGTCCTACGCTTCATTCTGTGTAAGAGTGGCCATATGATCAAGAAATCGACTAACGGTAATATCCAACCAACTCGATAAGCACGTATGTTTTTAAATTTGTCCATTTTTTATGTCTTGTTTTTTTAAGCAAGAGGCTTTAGTTATTCTTCGCCTCAAACCATTCGCCTTTAATCTAACTCTTATTGTTTATGTGTCATAATATCTAGAATAAGGTCATCGGTTACCTGCATGCCATCGTGACCAATGCGAGTGAGGTTATGGATAGTACGGTCAATATCATCTTCAACAATACCTTCGCTTGAGTCTGCAAATGAGTGTTGCATCGCTAGGTACGAACTAAATATTGCCGTAGCAACGCCACTTGTAACTTTTAATGCGCAACCAGGTTTTGCCCCATCACAAATCATACCAGATATGTTTGCAATCATATTCTTGATTGCGTATGTTACTTCTTCATAATTGCCCCCCATCAGATAGGTGATACCTGCTGCTGAACCAGTAGCTGCTACCACACAACCGCACAACGCAGATAATCGACCAAGCGATTGTTTGATATAAATAACAGTTAAATTGCTAAGGGCCAACGCACGAAGAGTCTTCTCAGTACTACAATTATTTTCTTTCGCATATAAATACACTGGAATCGAGCACGATATGCCCTGATTACCAGAACCAGAATTGCTCATCACTTGCACCATTGCACCCGACATACGTGCATCGCATGCACCGCAGGTGTAACTGATGATCTTGGTGAATAATGTGTTGCCAAATAGCTTTTCCATTTCGGGCGTTGCAGTCAGTGTATTTGCTCGCAACAGTCGTCCTAACCCATGACCATATTGGTCAGCAAATGATGTCTCTGCGGCTGCGGTGTTCATCTCTGCTCCATCTTGCAGAAAAGAAATATCATTGGTATCAACCTCCATAGCAAAGTCAAAGACACGGCGAAGAGATAATTCTTCGCTTCTTTCCTTTTTTCCTTTATTCTCGTTATTTTCTACTCTCACTACCTCATTGGCCTCCACAAAGTTCGTATGCTCATTCATGATAGTGGCTTGAGCAGTTTGATCTCCTTTGCGTACTTCTGCATGGATATAAAGGATACTAGGTGCATCGTAGTTAATGTGAATTTGTATGGGTATATGTACCATATATTCTTTGGCATATGCAACTGCTTTTGGAGTAGCATCACGTAGCACTTCCAACATATAATCTGATTTACCCACCGTGGCACCTAGTGCGATGGCAATAGGCAACCCGGTCATACCTGTGTTGGGAATACCCACTGCCAAGGCGTTCTTATAGACATTTTTCGAAAGGTAAACCACAATTTCGTCTGGCTCGGCGCCCAATAGTTCTTTGGCACGAGCCACGCACAATGCCACAGCAATCGGCTCTGTACATCCAATAGCAGGCACCACCTCACAGCGGAGTAAATCAAGGATTTGTTGGTTAGTCATATCGTTTGAAATGAAATTTAAGTCGAATGATGGTATAGGAAATTAGTAAGCGATGAGCGATATTTTTGCTCTTTTGACGTTTCTCATTGAGTATTGCGAATAACAATTCTTTGGCTACCAAATTACGTGTGGCAGTAGTAGAATTGGTGTTGGCGAGGTAATTGTAACCAAAATATGGTAGCATTTTGTAACTTGGTTTGGTTGCCCAAAAATCCAATGAGAATATGACATCCTCATATATCATACCCACAGGGAAACTTAAATTGTGTTTTACAAAAACTTCGTGGCGGTATAAACGCATACATGGTGATGTGAATTGATGGAAATGCTTTGGCAATTTTTCTATTAACACTTTACCTTGCTTAGTGACGCGTCTATAACCTATTTGTACACAATCTAAATTGCCAATATGTTGCAACATATAAGTATAGAAATCTTTATCCACATAGTCATCTGAATCTACGAATGATAGAAACTTGCCAGTGGCATGTTGTAACCCCAAATTGCGTGCTGCGGATTGTCCCTGATTAGTGGGATGTGAATATACTTCGATACGTGTATCTTGTTTAGCATATTCTTTTGCAATGGTCAAACACTGGTCGGTGGAACCATCATCGACAAGGATGATTTGCAATGCACGATGTGTTTGGTGTATCAATGATTCGATACACTTGGCTAAATACTTTTCAGCATTGTATATGGGTACTATAACGGAAACCGTGTTCAAGTTTTTTTAATTTTAGGATTTCAACGTTTGAATGAATAGTTGTTCGAATTGTTCAGCTTCGTGTTGACGAGTAAATTGTACTTTGTTAATAACCGCTTGTCGTGTATAACCATTTTGTCGCCACTCATTGTATTTTTCCAATATGAATGCTTTAACCTCTTCAATATTAGTTGCTGCCAAACCTGCATTGGTCTTTTGAATGGCATCTGCAAGACATTCTTCATCGGAACGTACACATAGAATAGGTTTTTCTACGCCGATGTTCTCAAAAAACTTGGTTCCCATGATGCCGTGTGTGCCATTTGGGGTGGATAGAGTTGTCAACACCAAGAGTATAGATGAACTATACATCACAGGTAAAATATCCTGACGAGGTATATATCCGTTGATGTCTAAAATATCGGTGATTTGGTATTGTTTGCCTAATTCGTGGATCTCTTGTATTCCTTTGGGGTCGGTATGGAAACGTACACGAACAACTTGTGTATCAATTTGCTTGGTTTGAATGAGTTGCTGGAGTGCTTCGAACAACAATCGGGGATCACGTAATTGGGTAGAGTAGAGTTTACCTAGATATGTGATATAGAAATAATCACAACTGATGTCTTGGGGAACAAACACATCGGCATCATAGCCGTTGTAGATCAAATGTGTGTTGGCATTGTACTCTGCCAATACGTTTTGATGCCAAGGTGAAATAGATGTTACGATATTGGCATTTTGGAGTATACGATTGCGTACACGCAGTTGCCTATGCTCGTAGATCTTTCCAATCCAATAATTGAGTTTGTTGAATGGGGTTAATTTGCGGGTGAAGTAGGCAGTATTTCCCCATTGTTCTGCGATGTCGCGTAAGTCAATAGCTAATGGAATATGATACTCTTGTGCTAGCAAATGTGCGGTGTATAATGGGAAATAGTAGTATGACGAGCAAAATATCATATCAAAAGTAGTAATATCAACCATTTGCTTTGCAAATCGATATAGTGCCTTATCTTTTCCAAAACATACTTTGTCAAGTAAGATATGATTGTATGCTGGCATTTGGTATATAGGACATATATCCGTATGAAATGCCTGTTCAGCACATTCCTCTGTGACTAATGTACATTCCCAACCATTTTGTTGCAACCACTCTATCAGCGTAAGAATACGCGGACTGAAAGCAGGTGGAGCAATAGCTTCGCACAATATCAATATTCGTTTTGACATAGTATTTGTATTATATTGGCAACAGCTTTGCCACAGCCATATTCGGTGATTTCGTGTTGTGGTTCTTTGGGGTGTTGGATTGCATGTAGGATACGTGAAGTATTAGTGCCCACGATAGTATTCCAACCTGCTGAAACAGTCTCTACCCACTCGGTTTCATCACGCATAGTAACGCAAGGAGTATGATGGAAATATGCCTCTTTTTGCACTCCACCTGAGTCGGTAAGAATCAATGCAGCGTATTTTTCTAAAAGCAACATATCTAAGTAACTCACTGAATCGATGATGTGCAAGTGGGATGTATCTTGTATCAATTGTTTCAATGTATCGGATTGCTCGATCACTTTGCGTGTACGAGGATGAAGAGGAAGTAGGATAGGTGTTTTTGCTTGTTGAAAAGCCAACAAGATATTGGATAATTTATCTACATTATCGGTTGTTTGAGCACGATGAATGGTTGCTAAATAATATTGTTTTGGGGATAAATTCAATTGTTGTAAAATGGTTGAACAACTTTTAGCTTGTTGTGCAAAATACAATGTAGCATCATACATCACATCACCAACGTGATATACACCTTGAGTAATACCTTCTTTGCGAAGATTTTCTACCGCAGTATGTGTTGGACAAAACAACAGTGCTGCGCGTTTGTCAGTTTCAATACGGTTATACTCTTCTGCCATTTCCATATTATAACTACGCAAACCAGCTTCTATATGTATCAATGGGATATTACATGCTTCTGCAGCGAGGGATCCTGCTAAAGTGGAGTTGGTGTCGCCATATACCATGATATAGTCAGCTTGACCATCGATAAGCGGAATAATCGCGTCACGCATACTTGCTACGTCATTAGTACAACCCAAGTGCCAGGTTGGAGTAGGGATGCCCATTTCCTCAAAGAATATTTGGCTCATGTTGTAATCATAGTGTTGCCCAGTATGTAAAATCCTTTCCTCAATTTTGATTGAAGATATGTCGTTGTGAAGACGAATGTAGTGACTGACTATTGCTGCTTTCACAAATTGTGGGCGGGCTCCTATGATTGTGATGATCTTCATACCAACAAATTCAATAATTTTGGATACAACGATTGATGATAACTACCATCAGCAATGATGGTGTTATGCCATAATAGTACCACTTCACCGCAGTTTTGATGAATCTTTTCAAACAATCGTTGGCATTCGAAATAAGCTTCATCTTCATTGAGGTTCATATAGTTAGTATTACTTAGTGTGCAGTCCATTATGGTCAATGGGTGAAGCATCAAATTGGTGAGTGTCATAGTCTTAGGATTGATCCAACGCACGGCTCGAGTAGTTTGTAAGCGGAAGCCTACTTGGTCGGGGAACATCATTGTGAAATCGTCTGTAATACCCATTTCTGCCAATCGCTGCATTTGGTCAATCGAACAACGCAAGTAATGACTACGATGTACCTGCGCCTTATCGCTCAATAGTTTCATAGCCTTATCACCATAATAACTACCATGCCATCCAATCTTAGCACCACTATTTTTAATCAATTGTTTTACTTCGTCAAAATCTTTACCATCTAGTTTGTATTGGGGATAATCATAACCTCTACCCTGCGTATCTTTAATGAAATAAATACATTTAGCATGTGGTACCATTTTGTCTTGTGCTATCAACCATGAGAAGGTAAATGCAGGGTCATTATGAATGTCGCATAATGATCTCAACACCTTTCGCCATTGACCACGTAATATCCCCCCTGCTACTCCGCGTATATGGCGGTAGTGAGCAATCGAATCAACGTCATGTGTGAGATAAATATGGTTAAATGATGGTGTTGGTAACGGCAAATTCAACATCTTCATCAACAAGCGAGCATATTCATCCAAGGTAGGAATCATCAATCGATTTTGTTTGCCCAATATAGAGTACTTAGCAAGGAATCTACCATGTTCATCACGTTCAGGATTAATTAGTTCTTCTGAACGAGAAATAAAAAAGAAAGTGTTGTATATGATATCCGTACGTATAATCCACCGATTTTTGCCGTCCTCCTCAGTTTTACCCAGTGGTTCTACTTGCACTTCACCTAAATCGGGAGCCACAATTTGGTTTCCTAAGTGCCCATTCGGCAATATGACAACGCGGTATTCGTTCCACTTACTTTCATCAGCGGTATAACCTACTTGATTAGCGGCTGCTTTGTTATCATAAAGCAGAAACGTAATAATGTATTGAATAATGTCGCTCATTTGGGCGACAAAGGTACTGAAAATTTTGCAAATATGCAAATAAAATCAAAGATTTTAGCTAAAAGACAATGTTTACTCCTCTTCGCTGAGTATTTCCCACTCATAGAGGCGCTGTTCCATTTCGCGTTTGATATGGTCGTAGCGTTGGAAATTCTCTGTAGTTTGATGGGTCACATCCGCAAGTAGTATCTCTAATTCTTGCTGTTCTTGTTCTAATTTCGCAATAGCTGTTTCCACGTCGGCAATCTGTTTCTCCTTCTTGCGACGCGCTGCTGCTGCTGCTTTTTGGGCAGCATAGTCCAACTTCGCAGAAGTTACATCGCCTCTCGCCTCATCGACTTTTGCCTCTTGATTCTTTCTTTCGAGTTCTTGTAGACTATCGATCTTTTTACTACGCAAAAAGTCATATATACCGCCAAGGTATTCTTTTACTTTACCCCCACCAAATTCATATACCTTGTCCACTAACCCATCTAAAAAGTCACGATCATGGCTCACGCAGATTACTGTACCATTAAACTCCTTCAAAGCGGCTTTTAGCACGTCCTTTGACTGCATATCGAGGTGGTTGGTAGGCTCATCAAGTATCAATAGGTTGCATGGCTCCAGCAACAAACGAATCATTGCCAAACGGCTACGCTCGCCACCCGATAAGACTTTTACCTTCTTCTCCGATGCCTCTCCCCCGAACATAAACGCTCCCAATATATTACGAATTTGTATGCGAATATCGCCCACAGCAACATTGTCAATAGTCTGGAATACAGTTAGTTCGCCATCCAATAGTGCCGCTTGGTTTTGAGCGAAATAGCCAATCTTGACATTATGCCCAATCTTCAGCGTACCCATATAATCCAACTGCCCCATGATACAGCGTACCAGGGTGGTCTTACCTTCACCGTTCTTACCTACAAGTGCTACTTTTTCACCTCGACGAATGGTGAAAGTCGCATTTTGGAACACCATATGTTCTCCAAAATCCTTGCGCAAATCTTCTACTATCAATGGGAAGTCGCCGCTGCGTGGTGCCGGAGGAAAACGCAAACTTAATCGAGAGTTGTCTTCTATATCTACCTCTAGACGCTCTAGTTTCTCTAATTGCTTGATACGTGATTGTACTTGTACCGCTTTGGTGGCTTTATAGCGAAAACGCTCAATAAATTCCTCGGTCTCTTGAATCATCTTTTGTTGATTCAAATAGGCGCGTACTTGTTGTTCATGGCGCTCTTGGCGCAGCACTTTAAACTGAGTATACGGCACATTGTAATCATATATTCGTCCAAGGGTAATCTCTATGGTGCGTGTGGTGACATTATCAAGGAAAGCACGGTCGTGACTCACCAATACAAGTGCACTACCATTGGTCTTAAGAAACTCCTCCAACCATTGAATAGACTCAATGTCGAGGTGGTTTGTTGGCTCGTCAAGTAGCAATAAATCAGGGTGTTGTAGCAGTATCTTTGCTAGTTCAATACGCATGCGCCATCCGCCCGAGAATTCCGAACAAGGGCGGTCAAAATCTTTGCGCTCAAATCCCAAACCAATGATTGTACGATCCATCTCTGCAATAAATCGTGCCTCATCCCCTATCTCCGATCCTCTATTGCCGATCACCGAAAGTACGTCTTCTCGCAGCGTTTTTCCATCCACGTGCATCATCACTTGTGGCAGGTAGCCGATGGTGATATCGCCCATCTTCGAGATACGTCCTGAACTAGGTGTCTCTGCGCCTGCTATGAGGCGGAGTAGGGTGGTCTTACCTGCACCATTCTTGCCCACGAGAGCAATGCGATCGCGAGGATTAATCAAAAAAGTAATATCGTCCAAAATAGGACGTGACGAAAATTCTATGCTGAGATGTTCAATGGAAATCATATTTAATATTTCTGCCGAATATCTTAATTTTTGTGCAAAGGTTGAAACAAGAAATTTCAAGAGTGACGTACTTATTCATAATACTCTATAATACGCTCTTCGACACTTGTAATCCACCTGAGAGGACTATTAGTATTATATGAATGTTCTAATTTTAACCAGTTGCCATGGTGATCATATTTTGTAAATTTACTCCATGAATCTTTTGCTTGTATCTTAATAATTTGTCCTTTATTATCTAGGACATATTTTTGTTCCCATGCTTTGATTGTATTTTTGATTTTTTCAGAGT
>JAZKZF010000030.1:0-15045 GCA_045612525.1 Paludibacteraceae bacterium
ACGCCCATTCAATGTCTCATTATTTAACGGAACACTTGCTCTCTTCACGAAAGCGGATGCAAAGGTACTGCTTTTTTTTGAATTGACCAAATATTTTTTGAAAAAATACGTTCTTTTGTGTTATTTTCTCAATTTTTGCACGTTCCAACTCCAAAATTGGGTGTCTTCGGTCTTTTTTACCAATAAAAAGTATAAAATCAGGGTGGAGAATATAGCAATCATAATTCCAGCAAGAATATCCAATGCGAAGTGCTGGGAGAGATAAATTCGCGTATATGCTCCAAAACTAGCACAAAGAAAACAGAGGAGAGATAAAATATTCTTACCTTTTATATTTTCAGCGCACAAAATTATACTCAAACTATAAAACAGTACGAAGAAAGTAGTTGTATGTCCCGATGGGAAAGACAGCCAATGATTCATCTTTACGCCTTCTACAAGTGGCAAACTAATATCCGGCATGTTTTCCGCAAACCAAGTCAAAGGACGAGGGGCATGAATGATATGCTTGATAGGTTGTACAATGAGTGTGGAGAGCAAGAGATTGCTAGCAAGGAATGTAGCCCAGCCGGCACGATAGAAGAGAAGAAGAACCACACATAGGTAGGGGAGCCAATCTACAAGGTTGGTAATAATAGGTACGATAGTATCTAGAATAGTTGTGTGAGGTTGACAAAGAGCGAGGTGCAACTCTGCTTTTGGGGTAATCAGAAGTGCAATTCCTAAAACAAGCGCCAACACGAGTGTTGGCACTAGAAAAGGCAATATGTATTTATGTGCAGAGTTAGTCTTCATCGTTTGGAACCAATCAAGGTGAGGAAATTGACAAGTATATACCATACTATGCATATAGCTCCAGCTAGAAGGGCAATCTCTAGGCATTGCATGGCAATAGCTCCAAAGAAAGCACTAGCTAGTATAATCCCACAACCAATGATGAAGAGATATATCAATCCACGTTGCTTGCTAGCAGATTTGAAGCTAAAGAATGGGATCTCACTAACAAGTAGATAGCAACTCAACAAACTACCTGCCAATAAGATCCATGCAACCCAAGTAGGCTCCTCAATGCTATTGAGCCAGCAAACAAGTGATGCCCAAAAGATGGCATTGGGTGGAGTCGCCAAACCAATAAACGAGGTTGTTTGACGCTCGTCAATATTGAATTTAGCCAAGCGCAACGCAGAGAATGCTGCAATTAGCAAGGCAATAAGTGCCCACCATCCGATGATAGGTTTGAGGTCGCAGAAGAGTATCATAGCTGGCGCGAGGCCAAAAGTGATATCGTCTGCCAATGAGTCGAGCTGTACGCCAAGTGGCGATGGCACTTTGAGCCAGCGAGCAGAAGCCCCATCAAAGAAGTCAAACAATCCACCTGCTAAGATGAGAGCAAACGCCCAGAGAAACTGCTCCTGTGTGGCCATGAATACTGCCACAGACCCGCACAAGAGATTGGCGCAGGTTAGGGAGTTAGGTATGATACGTTTGATTTGCATAATGTATATTATTTTTTACCATATTCGGGATCTACTTTTCGGTATGCGAATAAGGTTACAACCAATGTAACCAAGCAGCAAACCATCACCATCCAGAAGAAATTCTTATACCCTAGTGCTTCTTGCAGATAGCCTGCCACTAAACCTGGAATCATCATGCTCAAGCCCATAAATGCGGTGCAGATAGAGTAATGAGCTGTCTTGTATTCACCTTCTGATACATAAATCATATAAAGCATACATGCGGTGAATCCAAATCCATAGCCAAATTGGTCAAAAGCTATAGCTGTAGTTATAACAGCAAAACTAGTAGGCATATACGTGGCAAGGAACACATAGCTGAAGCAAGGTAATGTGAGGAATGCTGCCATAATCCACATGGACTTGCGCAATCCCAAACGAGAAGCATAAATACCTCCTAAGATGCCACCAATTGTAAGAGCAACAATACTAATCAATCCATATGCCAAACCTACTTCATCGGTGGTCATACCCATGCCTCCTACATCGCGGCTAGATACGAGGAATGGATTGATCATTTTTACTAAAAATGCTTCTGGCAAACGGTATAAGAATATAAAGGTGATGCCTAGCCCAATGCCTGGCTTCTTAAAGTAACTCACAAACGTACGTCCTACCTCTTTAGCGATGGTAGCTATGCTACTAGAACGAGATTCTTCGCTATGGCGTTCGGTATCTGCTTGGGCTTTGGGTAAAAAGAAAGTATGGTATAGTGTAATAACGCCGAAGATAATGGATGAGATTAGTAGGGTAATTTGCCATGCAGTAGGTATATCACCAGTACTTGCCTCCAATTTGCCTGCTATATATAGCATTGCACCTTGTCCAAAAAAAGTAGCAACACGGTAGAAAGTGGATCGTATTCCTACAAACAACGCTTGATCACGCTGTGTGAGTGCTAACATGTAAAAACCATCTGCTGCTATATCATGTGTAGCAGATGCAAAAGCTGTAATCCAGAAGATAATCAGCATAGTTGTGAACAAACTGATAGGTGTTTGCTGAGAAGCAATCAAGGCGGAATCAGGATGTGGAATACTCAATGTTAGACCGATGAAGGACAAAGATATGACTAACTGCATAGCGATTATCCACCAACGTTTGGTTTTGATCAAATCCACAAATGGACTCCAAAATGGTTTGATCACCCAAGGCAAGTATAGCAATGAGGTAAATAGAGCCATTTGACCATTTGGCACTCCCATTTTAGTAAGTAACATTGTAGATACTTGGTTTACTATTACATAAGGTAATCCTTCTAAAAAATATAGAGTAGGTACCCATAACCAAGGATTAATACTATTCAGTGACTTCATGATGAAATGTTATATAAAAAATAACTGCCTACAAAGGTACAACTTTTTTTTTAGATGTACAAATTTTATACAAAAAAAAGCATCACCCATGGCCATGGGTGATGCTTCTATGCGACAAATGTTTTCTTATTGGAAACGTGCTCGGTTGTCAACGACCTCTGCATTCTCCTCAATCAAACTAACTGCTTGGTATGGCAAACTATAAGAAGTGCGCATGTTGAGTTGCATGATCTCTTGTGCTGCATCCAACTCGCCTTCAGTCACTTTCTTTTCGCCTACACTTACTACATAAACTCCATTATTGCCTTTTACAGGAGCAGAAACGGCATTTGCATCCAATGCCAATGCTGTACCAATTACGGCTGGCTCTACACCTGCTGCGCCAAGACGGTATGAAGACATTGAGATGCCCTCAGCTGATTTTACCTCTGTGCCAAACAACTCTGCAGCAGCCTCTAAGGTGTTTACACCCTTGAGCTGATTTGCGATATACTCAGCCTTCTTGTCGTTGGTTGCTGCGATTACAAGCTCTGCACGAACTGCCTCCAATGGACGATAGTCGCCATCGTTAACCTCGGTCAAAGCTGCTACTACAAACTGATCGCCGCACTCAAATACATCGCTCACTTGACCTTTTTTAGCCTCGAATGCCCAACGAACGATGGCGCGGCTATTCTTCAAGTCATTCACCTTGTCAGTGTTCTCGTTCAATCCAAATACAGGAGCTGTGCTAAGTCCTTGAGCCAAAGCTGCTTGGTGGAGTGAATCTGCATTGTTGTTAGCTACCACAAATTGCTTTGCTTGGTTGTATAATGTGCCATAAGTTTTGCTGCTTGCCGTCACTTTGCGGCTCAAAATAGCCAATTTTACTTTTGGAGTTGCCTTGCTAATATCTGCAATCTTGAAGGTTTGCTCGCCCATACCGCTTGCCACGGTAAAGGTGCTACCTTTCTTGCCATTGAATGCAGGCTCGGCGATGTTCTTTTGCAAGTCGCTTGCCTTGAACCAACCGAGTTCAACATCCTCTGTGTTTTCGTCGTTGGCTACCAATACCAATTTCACAGAGTCAGCCTTGTTGTAACCGCATTCCATTACGCGCGCGATAGAATAGGTGTCATCTGCGAAACTCAATTCTGTGCAAGCACCTTTCTTTACGCCCTTGCCAAATGCGAAATCCTTATATTCAGCAGGAATAGTCTCTACTGAGTAGTCGCAACCATCGTACAATACATCTGAATTGCTATTCACGAGAGCTGCTACATCTTCTTGAGTGCGGAAATCGTTCTCCAAGCTCTTGATCAATTTCTCTACATCTGCAAAATCCTCTGCTGAAGGCACGATAGGGAAACTAACGTACTCAAGCGAACGATTTGGTGTTTGCTTGTATTGCTCTTTCTTTTGGTTGTACAATTTCTTGAGATCGCCCTCGGTTACTTTTACCAACGAATCAGCTACTGCATAATATGGTTGTTGTACGTATTGTACATCCACTGTAGTGTTGCGACCTTCGTATGCATATTTTGCATCCAAGTTGTTGGCTGTTACCATTTTGCTCAAGAGGTCGGTATATTTCTCTTGCAAATAGGTCAAGCGTACTGCCTTCTCCCAGTACATCCAGTAGTTCTTAGCTTGCTTCAAACCCTCGGCTTGCTCTGGGCTCTCTGGCTCTTGTGCCAATGAGTTGAGGAAGTTTACCAACGCAAAGCGGTTGAAGTTACCTGTTTCATCATAGAATGCACGACGTTGACGAATAATTTGATGAGGATTAGCACCGATGCAAAGCTCACTCAACTCGTCAGCCGTTACGTCCATACCGATTTCCTTTGTTTGCTCGCGGAGGGTGTAATCCATCAACATCATTTGCCATGCTTGGTTGCGGAGTTGAATAGTCAAATCCTCATTGATGTCATTTGTTCCTGTTTCAATTTTGTACACCTCTTGCAATTGTTCTCTTGCTGCCTCATACTCGGTGTAGTGTACTTGGTGACCCGCAATCTCTGCTACGTTCTCGCGGCTCTTGTTGAAGAAACTGCTACCTGAGTTCAAAAAGTCACCCAAAATAAATGCTAACATAGCTACACCTACTACTACAAGTAGGATTGTACCATGATTTCTAATTGATTGTAATGTTGCCATAATATTATTTTGTTATTTTATTCCTAAAATTTATTGTTTTATTTTCAAATAAAATGCTCTTTGCTTATTTTTAGCGCACTTTACAACAAAAAGCCTGCAAAGTTACTACTTTTTATTGATATGACCAAATTTATTTGCATTTTTACAGAAAAAAACTAGAAAACAATATTTGTTATGAATAAATAAGAAGCATTCATTGTATAAGGGAGATAAAATTTCTATAAAAACTCTTGCGTATATATGTTTTTTTTTGTACCTTTGCAGAAAATTTAACAACATAGCATTTTTAAAGAGATGGAAAATCGTAGATTTGAAGGAAAAAATGAGCCAGAAATCGTATATTCTCGTTCGGTGAAAGCGGGTAAACGTATCTATTATTTAGATGTAAAAAAGGCTCGCAATGAAGATTTGTATCTCTGTATTACAGAGAGTAAACGCAAACAAACAGGCGAGGCCGAACCACCTCAATTTGAGAAGCACAAGGTATTCCTTTACAAAGAGGATTTTGCTCATTTTACAGAGGGGCTGAACGACGTTATTGCTTTCGTACAAAGTCAATTAGGTGAGATTGAAGATCGCAAAGAGTGGGCTCATGATGCTGAAGAAGCCCCCAATCTTGGAGGTGCGCAAGATGCTACTGAAGAGAAACCAGAAGATAAGTCACTTCTAGGTAGTCTTCTAAATAAATTGAAAAATTAATTTAGATAGAATCGATAATCGTATCTGCTACCTCCTGCTTTAGAAGAAGTGGGAGGTCTTTTTTTGTGCCATCCGCATATAGCAATGTCACTTTATTGGTCTCTACGCCAAATCCTGCGCCTTTGTCCCGCAGTGAGTTAAGCACTATCATATCAAGGTTCTTGGTTTGCAATTTACGCTCTGCATTGGCTTGCTCGTTGTCTGTTTCCAATGCGAAACCAATCAATTTTTGATGTGCTTTTTTGTCTGTGCCCAATGTCGCTGCAATATCGGTAGTGGTTTTTAAGCCAATAGACATACCTTTTTGCCCTGGTTGCTTTTTTATTTTTCTGTCTGCAGCAGTGTCTGGCGTGAAGTCTGCTACAGCGGCACACAAAATAGCAATGTCTGATTGAGCAAATGCTTCTGTTGTGGCATGGCACATGTCTGCACTTGAAACCACATTTACTACTTTTAGTGGGCAAAATGCTTGCCATGCTTTTAATGATAAATGTGTTGGACCGCTGATTAAGGTTACTTCTGCACCTCTTTTCAGACATGATTGCACGAGCGCAAACCCCATCTTCCCAGTGGAAGCATTGCTAATGTAGCGCACTGGATCAATAGCTTCTTGTGTTGGACCTGCTGTGATGAGTACATGCTTACCAGCCAATGTTTTTTTTGTTAGTGCATATTCTACTGCGGCAGTGAGTACTTCAATCTCTTGCATACGTCCTTTGCCTGTTGTACCACAAGCCAATGGACCTTCTGCACAGTCAAGCATGGTGATGTTCTCCCACTCTGACAGGGTGCGTATGGCTTGTTGTGTCGCATGAGATAGGTACATTTTATCGTTCATTGCAGGGGCGATTACTACGGGCTTTCGCATGGCAGCAAAGGTGGTCGTCAAGGCGTCATCTGCTATACCATGTGCCATCTTACCCAATACATTAGCTGTTGCCGGAGCAATAATCATCAAATCTGCCCAATCGGGTAGGGAAATATGTTCGGTACTGTGCTCGTTGATGGCTGCAAATACATCAGAATATACCTTGTGCCCACTTACGGTTTGCAGTGTGAGAGAGGTGACAAACTCCAAGGCATTCTTGGTAGTTGTCACCTGCACATCTGCACCAGCTTTCTTAAGAAGCCGGATTAGTTCTGGAATCTTGTAAGCGGCTATTCCTCCGCTGATTCCCACTAAAATATGTTTACCTGCTAAATTCATTTATTTCAACAAATCATCGCGGTTGCTTCCACGATAGATGAGTTGGTCATCAATAAATTCTTGAGTTGCAATCAATGTGGCTTTTGGCAATTGCTCGTAATTCTTAGAGATCTCAATTTGTTCTTGATTCTCGAATGTTTCGTCTGCTGAGTCTTGTGGGATTGAGAAATCTTGCAATTTAGAGTCGAGCTCTTTCTTCATAGCGATGCTGATTTGGTTGCTGCGTTTGCCAAGAATGGCTACAGTCTCATACACGTTGCCTACTTTTTCGGTAAGCTCGTTCATGTCCCTAGTAATAGTAGTTTTGGGAGCGGTGGTTTTTTTGTAATCGATCATATTATTGTAGTATTTTTTTAATTTCTTTGTTGATACGTTCCGCTGCTGCAATATGCTTGGAGTTAGGATATTCAGTGGTAAAACTGTAGTATTCATCCTCTGCTTCGCGAGCGCGATCCTCTTTTTTATTATCTACAGAGTTTATCATCTGTTGGTATTTGGTTTGTAGAATTAACCAACTGAGTTCCTCTTGATACTTATTGGTAGGATAGTTCTTAAGTGCATTCTTGGCTACTATTTCAGCACTTAAGTAATTGTTGCCTAGATAAGTACCCAGGTTGTAATATAATTTTGCGTTCAAATACTCTTTGTATGCCAATTTATCATACAATTCGTTCATCTCCTTGTATGCTTGCTCAGCATATGGACTCTCGGGGTATAATTCTATAAATTGTGTGTAAAACTCAATCGCTCTTTTGGTATCTGCTTGATCCAAACGTGCATCGGGTGCATCCAGATAATAGCAGTGTCCAACTTGAAAACGTGCCTCCACAATATATCTGCCCTTAGGGTAGTTGCGGATGTATGCTTGATAGTATTCTGCTGCAGATATGTAGTCCTTTTGCCCCATATAGCAGCGCGATAAATATGCCAATACATCTTGTGATCGGTCTGTTCCTTTGTAGTATGAAGTAACCTCATCAAGTAATGTTTGAGCCTTTACATATTGCTTGTCATTGAAATAAGCCAGTGCTTTCTGGTATTTTAAATCTGGATCTTTGGATTTAAGTAAAGCCTGATATTCACCACAACTATACAAGCACAATGTGCATGCTAGTGCACACATTATGCGTTCTATTTTTGAAATAATTTTTGTCATCTTAAAGGCGATTGGAAATGCCCATTTTTATTCAAAGTACAAATCAGCCTGCAAAATTACAACATTTTTATGAGATATGCAAGTAATTTGGGTAAAAATACTATGTTATAGTTATTTTTGTTTATTTGATAGCATATTTTTCGCCTAAGATAGTGTAATGTTGTCCATTGGAATATATGAGTAGAATGCCATTATTATAATAGAGGTATTTTCTGTTTACATTAGGAATTTCTATATTTAACATTTCACTCGTCTTCTGCTCTTGCGCTACGCACCATAGTTGAATGGTATCCCATGTAATCATTACGATAGCATCTACATATGCGAAGGTGCCATCCTGTAGGCCCATGTTGAATTTATCTTCAATTTGAATGCCAGCAATGGTTGTATTGGATAATATTCCTTCTTCGCTGATAGTAGCGTTGGCAATGCGCACATACTGACAAACGTTAGAAGAATCTATTTGAGTGACATCTTCTGCCATGCATTCAATAGGCTCCTTTGCAACATTCCATGTTTGTGTAGGAGATAACTCGGGTACACCATAATAATTACGGAAGCGTCCTACGACTTGATGCAAAACATCTCCCTGTGCTATGCCAGATCCATAACGATGACCTGTTCCATCTCCTGCGTCATATATAAGCATAGAACCGGTATGATCGCGAATGAAAATATATGAGTCGTATTTTTTTGTTACAACTACAGAATCTAAATAAATCACCTCAAAGTCATCAGATTGTACCGCCTCCTCAATAGTTGTTGGCGCAACGGCTCGTAGTACTATGGTTGCTTGATATTGTATATCACTACTTTGTAATACAAGTGTATCAATGTAATTGCCGCTTTGTGCAACCTCGTATGAAATAGTAAGAATACCACCATCTCTATCAATGCTATTGGTCGATAACTGGAAAATATTGCCATGTTTGAGTGAAACAGAGATGTCTTCTGTTAATCGGTTTGCATTGATGGTAATTTCTTTTTGACCGGTAGAAACTGTCTCGTTAAGTAGGATAGTACCGAAATTGGTGAACGGAGCAATGATTGCTGCAATATCTCCAAGTGCTTCTACACGACGATATATGCATATTGGTGTTTGACTTAATTCTGCATAGCAACTAAAGAGTGTTGGATTGTTGCTTGCATTGTATTGTAGGTACTTTCCTGCACTATTACCCAAGTTCATAATAGTGGCTTCGCCATCGTTGGCAATGTGGATGTCCCAATATCCATAATTGCCGTATGTACTAGCATCATAAAGCTTATCCCATAATGCAAGACGATTCTTTGTCTTACCACCGTTAGCGACTAAAAAAGCGCTTTCGTAACGAATATTATCTTCAATATAGAAAACCTCTTTGTCTTCTAATGTGGTACGGTGTAAAGTATAGATGGCATCATTGTTTGCTGCTACCTGCATGCGATCTTCTGAGTATTTTCCTGTGATAGCATGAATATTGTTGACAGATATGTCTTCGTTGTAGTACCCCATGATCTTATTTGCATTTGGGCTGTGTACGCCTATGATAATTTGATCCATGTCTTGTAATTGATTTGCATGGGTAACGAGTTGATAAGTATCAGTTGTGAAGGGTGATGAACCATTGTTGTTACTACGGATACTGATAGTGTTGATGTTAATTGCATTTTCTGTACAATTTACCCAAAATCTTATTTTCCCAGTTTCAGGCGTGGTGATCTGAATTGTGGTGTCGCGGTTGTATTGTCCTTGATTTTTTTGGGGGCGATTGATGACTAATTCGTGAGGTGTGTTCTCACCTACTTGCACAAAAATACTACCTTTTCCTTTACTTGTGTTTTGACAGAAATTGATATCAATCATTCGTACGTTCTCAAACTCTACAATAGATGTTGCACCCGCTCCTGTTGTGCTTGTTTTTACACTCACACCTCGACTATATATACGCCCCTGTGCATCGGTGTAACCTTCGGTATAAGAATGAGCAGCCTTATCACATATCCAACCATCGGTGGTACCATTGCAGATTGTAGCATCTACTTGACTTTTCCATTCTTCGGATAGGAAATTATAGGTGGTGATACCAGCAAAGATATAGCAACATAATAACGTACAAATAGTAGTAGTAAAAATTTTCATAATATCGTGTGAATTAATGATTTGTATAATTATTTTCGAAACTCTGCTAGTACAATCGCAGTGGCAATACCTACATTCAAACTTTCAGAAGTAATAGCATCTTCAGGATAAGATGGAATGCGGAGAGGGTGCGTGATTAATGCTTGTATTTCCGAAGATATACCTTTTCCTTCGTTTCCCATAACAATAATTCCTTCGCTTTTGTTAGGAATAGCATGTGCTTCATACATATTTATCCCATTTAGCAACGTGCCATATAAAGGGATACTTTGATTTTTAAAATGCAATAAAATGTCTGGTAAATCCACGTAATGCAAATGTACACGTGAGAGGGCGCCCATTGTAGATTGAATTACTTTGGGATTATAACAATCTGCTGTGTCTTTTGAACAAAATATATGGTGCACACCAAACCAATCGCAAGTTCGAATGATTGTACCTAGATTTCCAGGATCTTGTATTCCGTCTAATGCAATAATCAATCCCTTGATATTATCTAACTCATATGTATCATCTCTTTTACGAAACACACCGATCACACCTTGTGGAGTCTGTAATGAAGACATCTGCTTTATTTCTATTGCAGTTGCATTACTAGGAGTTACTAAATATATTAACTCAAATGCTCTGCGTATTTCGTTTACGCATTTTTCTCCTTCTGCAATGAATATGCCTAATTCATCGCGATTCTTCTTCTGATGCAAACTGCGTACCTGCTTTATTTGTGCTTTACTGATATGGTTGTTCATATGTGTCTAAAATATATAAAACCGTCTGCAAAATTACAAAATATTTATGATTTGACAAAAGAGTATTCGTAAATTTTCATTTTTTCTTAGTTATTTTTTGCGTATATGCAAATTTTGTAGTACTTTTGTAGCCTGAATTGGTATGCATAATTGGAATTATAAAATATTATTCTACAAAAAAACTACAACTTTGTTGTATGCTTTGTTCTGTGTGGCTTTGTTTTCTTCTTGCTCTTTAACAAAGTTTGTTCCTGAAGACAAATACCTGCTGAATGATGTCAAAGTGCGTCTGGAAGATACAAAAGATGTCGCTACTTCTGATTTAATGAAGTATGTTCAACAGAAGCAGAATACGGAGATTCTAGGCTTTTGGAAATTACAATTGAATATCTACAATACTGCTTCTAAAGATACTACAAAATGGACTAGTAAGAATGCACGGAAGATTGGTGAGGCTCCTGTTGTGTTTGATGCAGAGTTGACAGATGCAAGTTGTACGCAATTGCAACGTGCGATGAATAATAAAGGTTATTTCCGTGCGCAAATAGATACCACAATGACAATTAAGGATCGAAAAGTCAATCTTGTATATCATGTGACTGCCGACCAACCTTATATGATTCGCACCTATTCGGTGGATTTGCCTCATGCGGAATTGAAATCGCTAGCAAAAAATTCTCGTTCGCTGATTAGCAATGGTATGCAGTTTGATGCAGATATACTGAACGAGGAACGCCGCAGGGTAGCTAGTGCTATGCGTAGACGAGGATATTTCTATTTTGATCAAGAACTATTGCGTTTTGATGCTGATAGTACGCGAGGTAAACGCGAGATTGATGTGACAATGAAGTTGCACGATTATCTCAGAGAGATACCTGCAGAAGATCGGGAGAAAATATTCCATAAATACCGCATCGCACATGTGCATTTTCATTTGGATTACGATCCATCGCGTATTCCTGATGCAGAAGAGATGGCTTCGAAATCGAAGGATGGTTTTGTGTTCACGTGGGTAGGCAAGCAGTTGCTTCATGACAAAGTGTTGATTCGAAACTGTCCGTTTGAACCAGGTGATATGTACAACGAACGTATGGTAGAGAGGGCTTATACTCGCTTTAATCAGTTGGCTCCTGTCAAGTATGTAGATATAAGCTTTGAACCCATATCTGCGGACGAATTGGATTGTCATATCGTATTATCACGTGGCAAACTACATTCTATATCAGCAGAGATAGAAGGAACGTACTCGGCCGGCGATTGGGGTGTTGCTGCGGGAGTAGGGTATGTAAATCGCAATCTGTTTCGCGGTGCGGAAGAACTATCAGTAAATGGCCGTGCGAGCTATGAATGGCGACAAAATGGCGGTCGTGCAATCGAGGCAAAAGCAGCTGCAGGGCTGAAGTTCCCTAATCAAGTATCATTGGATTTGAATTATGATTTCCAAAATCGTCCCGATGAATATATGCGTTCAATCTTTGGCGCGGGATTAAATTATAGTATTCGTCAGCCACGTGTGGGATTAGAGCATCAGTTTCGATTTGTGGATATTAGTTACGTGTATTTGCCTTGGGTAAGTGATGCTTTTCGTAATCAATTTTTGCAATCGACAAATATATTGAAGTACTCTTATGAGAACCATTTTATCGTAGGGTTGGGCTATTCTGGCAACTATACTTCATATCGCGCTAGTCGACCACATCGCTCGTATTGGAACGTGAATTATAATATAGAGACAGCGGGCAATTTATTGCGAGCATTGGCAAAACCATGTGGATTTGCGGTAGATACCTTGTCGGGGAATTATATCTTCCTTAATACGCAATTTGCTCAATTTGCCAAGGCAGATTTTTCTGTAACATATAATCAGATGCTTCACCCGCAACATCGATTGGTGTTTCATGCTGATTTTGGTGTAGCTGTACCTTATGGAAATTCACAAACGATACCATTTGAGAAACGCTATTTTGCAGGTGGATCAAATAGTGTGCGTGGATGGGGCGCTCGTACATTAGGTCCTGGTGGATATAAGGGTAATGGTAAGTTGATTGACTTCAATAATCAATCTGGTGATATTCGTATGAACTTAAATGTGGAATATCGTGCAAAGGTATGGTCGATTTTTGAGCTGGCCGCTTTCTTTGATGCGGGTAATATATGGACCATATTTGATTATGAGGCACAACCTAATGGTGTGTTCCGCTTTAATGAGTTCTACAAGCAAATCGCATTAGCATATGGAGTGGGGCTGCGTTTGGATTTCTCTTTCTTTATTTTCCGTGTTGATTTTGGTGTGAAATTGTATGACCCAGCGTTGCGCTATGATGGATCGGGTAAGCAGTGGCGCACCGTAGGCAATGGCTTGAATTGGGCAGATGATATGGCATTCCATTTTGCGATAGGATACCCATTTTAGGAAAACCATTAGACAAATTAGACCAATAAGACTTATAATTAGTAAATCGGACATGCTGAAAGCATATTGCATAGAAGGAGTAGTGGAAGCAGGTTGCGATGAAGCGGGACGCGGACCATTGGCAGGGAGTGTGTTTGCTGCTGCGGTGGTGCTTGAGCCGAAATTGATAGAGCAAGAGCAGCATCGCGAATGGCTAGAACTACTCAATGATTCAAAACAACTCACTGATAGAGAGCGCCAGTTGCTTCGCCCGAAGATAGAACAATATGCTGCAGCATGGGCAGTAGTGGAAGTGACAGCTGATGAGATTGACCAAATCAACATCCTAAAAGCATCTATCATTGGTATGCAACGCGCATTGGATAAATTGACTATCACACCTCAGCATATTCTCGTGGATGGCAACAAATGGAAACCTTATATACCCGCAGGACAAGTGATGGAAATCCCTGCACGCACGGTAATTAAAGGTGATGGTAAATACCTATCCATAGCGGCTGCTAGTGTGCTTGCCAAGACCTACCGTGATGAATATATGCTGCGTTTGCATAAGGAGTACCCGCAGTATCATTGGGATACGAATATGGGCTATCCTACCAAAGCGCACTACGAAGCTATTCGACAGTATGGCATCACGCCCTACCACCGAAAGACTTTTAAGTTGATAAAATAAAAACTTGGAACAATTAAAACTTTTAGAACTGTTAAAACTTTTAAACATTTAGAATAACATGGCAATTTTTGTAAAAAAAGAGGGAGAACCTCGTAAAAAAATGGGTTGCCTAGGCAAAACCCTTATCGGTATTGGTGTGTATTTTGGTTTTTGTTTCCTTTTTGGAGCATTGATGGGCGATATGATGTCAACACCTGCCACCAAATTGGAGGAGAATACCATCTATCGTATTGATTTGAAAGGCATTTTAGTGGAACAAGCTGCAGAGGAGAATCCTTTGGATGCCATTATGGGCGAGATGTATGGTCAAACAACTACTACCGTTGGATTGAATGACCTGCTCAGCAATATCGCTTTGGCGAAGGATAACGACAAGGTGTTGGGTATCTACCTCAAAGGCGGTATGCTAGCTGCTGAACCAGCTTCAGCAAAGGCGATTCGTGATGCGTTGGTCGACTTCAAACAATCGGGTAAGTTTATCATTGCTTATTCAGATACTTATACGCAAACCAACTACTACATTGCTTCCGTAGCAGATAAAATCTTCTTCAATCCAGTAGGCACATTGAATTGGGACGGCTTGAGCGCACAGAAACAATACCTTACCCGTCTTTTTGAGAAGATTGGTATTGAGATGCAAATCCTCAAAGTGGGTACTTTCAAATCGGCTGTAGAGCCATACTTCCGCACTTCGATGTCGGAGGCAGACCGCAAACAAACCGAACAATACCTCACAGGTATCTGGAGCGAGATGAAAACGGCAGTAGGACAAAGTCGTCAAATCACTCCTGAGCAATTGCACGCTTATGCCGATGAGTGCATGTCGCTGCAACCACAAGAGAAATACCTTACCTATAAATTGGTGGACTCATTGGTGTATATCCAAGAGATGGACAGCATTTTGCGCACCTATGCGGGTACAAAAGACTATAAGCAATTGTCTAACAGTAAGATGACTAATGTAGAGCGCAACAAAGTTGACGCTACTGACAAAGTGGCAGTTCTCTATGCCGAAGGTGCTATTGTGGACGAAGGCAATGAGGGTATTGTAGAGGGT
>JAZKZF010000031.1:0-6017 GCA_045612525.1 Paludibacteraceae bacterium
GAGGGCGTTATGCTCATGAAGCACTTGAACGGTGGTGTAGCTAAGGGTGCATTCTCTGCAGAAGAGGCTCAAAAGCGTTTCGACGCTTGGAAAGCACAAAAGGATGCTAAGAATGGTAAGATCAGCCAAGCAGAGGCAGACAAGAAAGCTGCTGCTGCAAAAGCATTGTTAGCTCAAGAGGTTGAGACCAACAAGGCAAAAGCTGCTGAGGTAGCAAAGAAACGCCAAGAGGCTGCTGATGCACTCGCTGCTGCTGCAGTAGAGGCTGCTCAAGAAGCTGCTGCCGCAGAGGCAGAGGTAGCTGCTGAGTAATCGCAAGATTAAGGCAATCGCCTAAAAATAGAGTTCAAAACATAGTTTTGGACTCTTTTTTTTGTAGATATCAAAAAAAAAGACTATCTTTGCACACTATTTTATAGTTACTCATAATGACAACACTCATCATCATATGTTCCATACTCTTTATATTGAGTCTCGGGCTATCACGAAAACGTTGGTATGCTCCTACTAATTTGATGCTTGGCGTTTGGTTGATTAGTTTAATTGGTTATGCTTGCGTGGATGTCGGACAACATCCATTGAACACAAATACAGTTTGGGCAGTATCACTATGGCTCTTGGGGTTTTGTTTTGCAGCATGGACTGCACAATCAATATACATCCAACCTACCTTCTTAAATATTAAGTCAAGTGTACCTGCCCGCGATATATACTACTATTTTACACTATGCACCATCCCTATAATGTTTCTTTGGGTGAGCATCATTATTGCTCGTGGAGGAGGCAATCCATTTAGTGCATTACGAGATGCCAATGTTGCCGAAGTACGAGGAATCCGAACTGCAGCATTCTTCGTATTGTTTTGGATGGTCAGTTATATCATGGAACTACAAGTGGTTTCTAGAGCTAACATTCGACGCGTACTAGTATTGTTTTTTGCCAACTTCTTTTATGCCTTTGTGTCTATGGGAAAAATGAATTTTATGATTCTTTTTCTTGCCACAGCAATCATCCTGACCGAACGAAAAATCATTCGCTTATGGCATTTGGTTCTAGCTTTTGGCATTCTGCTTGTATTCTTTGTTGGTATACAAAAGATGCGAGGATCATATACCAACCCACGTCATTTCACAGCCTTGTACTTAACTACTAGCCTCGCCAATCTTGATCAAAATGTCAAGCCCAAAACAGCAGAACATCCTGCAGAAAATTCATTTCGTTTGTTCTACGCTATCCGCTCTAGCATCGATGACGGGAAAACTGATGTTGTTGACCCTATATTAGATTTTAAATGGGTAAAAATAGGCAACTTAAAATATTATTCTAACACATATACTACAATTTATCCTTTTTACAAGGACTTTGGACTTGTTGGAGTAATCATTTTTGCACTTTTATTGGGTTGGATTTTTGGATACCTGTTTAAGACCGCAGAAGATGGAAGTCAATTTTCTTTTGTCTTATACGCGATATTAGCAGGAACTGTAGTAATGCAATTCATCGGAGACACTTTTTTCATGGTTTTGTCTCAAAATATTCAATATCTGATTGCCGCATTAATACCATATATTATTAGCAAATATAAACTTTTTGCAAACACATTCAAACGCAATGGTTGACATTTTGATGGCTACATACAATGGAGAGGCCTTTGTTGAAGAGCAGGTGCGAAGCATTATGGCGCAATCATTTCGTGATTGGCGTTTGCTCATCCATGACGACGGCTCTACAGATCAAACCATATCTATCCTGCAGCGCCTTAGCCGTGAGGATGAAAGAATTCTTTTAATAGAGGATAATATTTCTCATCTGGGTGTTGCACGTAATTTTATACACCTTGCTTCTATATCAACCGCTCAGTATTGCATGTTTTGTGATCAAGATGATATTTGGTTACCTTCCAAGGTGGAGAAAATGCACCAGTCCATATCGAAATATAACCAAACTATACCTCAAGTACTCTATTCTAATGCATTTTTGTGGAATCATCAGCAAGGCATTATTTCCAACAAAAACACTCTAACCTACCCCACAACCATACGTCAAACCCTCTTTTTAAACACAGGTATTCAAGGAGCTGCTGCCATTTTCAATCGAAAGATGTGTGAGTTGATTACTCAACCGCTTACTCATTACGCCATGCATGACCATGTGCTACTTTTGGCAGGTATATGCTTTGGAGAAGTACATTATTTACACCAGTCCTTGATGTATTATCGTCAACATGAGAATAATGTAACTGGAAATGCTCCGGGTAGTATTGCGAAAAAGATACAATTAATGTGGCAAAACCGCCACATACCATTGGTTAGCCAAGACCATTTTAAAGGATTAGAAGCTTTTTACAAACATTTTCAACACCACATCTCAATCCAAGATAAACATTTAATCACTACTTTTCTAACTTTACCCAAAAAAACATTTTTGGTGCGTGCTTGCAGAATTATTCAATGTCGCTTTCAATTATTTGATTCTACAATCCTGCTCCTTATCAAAATGTGCTTAAGACGTTACATATGAAAAAACATATACTAATAGATGGAACCCCTATCTCAAACCAAATAGATGGTTTGACACAATACATTTTGAATGTTGTATTGCGCTTAGACACATCTCGGTATGATTACACCCTTCTACTTCGACCGAATCAATGCCCCAAAAATTATCTCAAACGATTACAAACAATTAATATCCATATTGAGGAAATAAATATATCCCCGATTGGCCCAATACGTGATATTCAATTCGCACGCTACTTAAAGTCACATCCACATTTTGATGCCGCTTTCATTCCAAGCAATCAATTCCCAATTGCCCTCCGCATACCTACTGTCTATGTTATTCATGATTTGATTTACGAACAATTCCCAGAACAATTGGGTATACTGTGTAAATTAAAACGTCTGTATCTCCGATATGTAGTTAAGACTGGGCTTTGCCGCTCTAAATATGTAGTAGCTGTTTCTTCATATACCAAGAGCGAAATACTTCGTTGCTATGGAGAACAATTTCAAAATAAAATACAAGTTATTCATGAAGGATGGGAGCATCTTCTAGATAATCAAGAAGATAAACAAACAAAAATAAATATCCATTTCCAGGAATATTTACTCTATGTCGGCAGTTCACGCGGACATAAAAATCTCTCCCGCTTAATTCTCGCAATGCAACAATGCGCCAACTCACTCCCCAACAATGTAGGGCTAGTTATTGTTGGCAATCAACGAATGTTCACTAAGAACCAATTACAAATGATTGAAAATATCAACTCTGAACGAGAAGTAGTACATCTTACAGGATGGGTGAACGACAATGATTTAGCCTATTATTTCAAACACGCAAAAGCACTTATCTTCCCTTCTTTATGCGAAGGATTTGGAATTCCAATTTTGGAAGCATATTTTCACAAAATTCCTCTACTACTTAGCAACCGATCATCCCTTCCAGAGGTTGCTGGAGATGCTGCAATTTACTTTGACCCTACTAACATCAATGAGATTGCTAATACCATTAGTCAATTTGCCCAAACCAACAATCATACAGAGTTAATAGAAAAACAAAACCAACGTCTAACATTGTATAGTTGGCACAAAACTGCCACAGAAATATTAAATATAATCTCTTCTATATGGGACACAAAATAGGATTTATTGGAAATAGTTTAGAAACCATGTGCAATTTTCGCGCTGGTGTCATGACAGAGCTCGTACAGGCTGGCTATGAAGTCGTTATCATCGCACCAAAAGATAATGACATAACATTCATCAAACAAGCCCAAATTAGACTCATTCCTATTGAGATGGATTGTAAGGGTATGAATCCTTTTGCAGACATGAAATTGGCAAAAACTTTGAAGCAAATCTACAAAAAAGAGAAATTTGACTTCTTGTTTCACTACACCATCAAACCGGTTGTATACGGCAGCTGGGCCGCTCGAAAAGCAAAAATTCCACAAATATCTGTTATTACAGGATTAGGATATACATTTATTCGTAAAGGTTGGATCAATCGACTTGCAAAGTGTCTATACCGTTTTTCTTTGCGAACGGCAAACGAAGTATGGTTCCTAAATCAAGAAGATAAGAGTCTTTTTATCGAACAAAATCTTGTGTCTCCATTCAAAGCACGTTTAATTTATGGAGAAGGAGTTAATCTTCATAAATACCAAACACAAGTTGAATTAACCACCAACCCATTTACATTTCTGTTTATTGGACGAGTTTTATGGGACAAAGGTGTTGGAGAATTTGTTAAAGCGGCTCGAGTTGTTAAGAAACAACATCCAAAAGTCCAATTTCATATTCTTGGACAGTTAGGTGCCAACAATCCCGCTTGCGTTTCTATCCAGCAAATGGATGAATGGGAACAAACACGTACCGTCAAATATCTCGGAGAAACGTCCAATGTATTACCATATATTGAGAAGGCCACTTGCGTTGTCCTTCCTTCCTATCGAGAGGGCGTATCAAGAGTCTTACTCGAAGCGGCTTCTATGCAACGTCCAATCATCGCTTCTAATGTTCCTGGATGCCGAGAAATAGTAGTGGAAGGGCATAATGGATTCCTCTGTGAGGCACAAGATACCAATAGCCTGATCGCTTGTATGATGCATATGTTAGCGGTATCACCTCTTGAACTAACTGCATTTGGAAAAAATGGAAGAACACATGTTCTCAAACATTTTGACGAACAAAAAACGATTGCCTTATACAAACGAAAACTTCAAGAATTTTTTTAACTAACTATCCTTGGCTATGTTAAACATATCTATTGTCTTATACCAACCTGACTGGAAGCAAGTTGCTGATATAACGAATATTATACTGCAATTTGAACAGGTTAATCATATATTTTGGATAGATAATTCTCCCGTAGAACAAAGCAATTTACCAATCCATTCTTCCAAAATCACATACCGCCATAATACACATAATCTTGGCTACGGCACAGCCCATAATATTGCCTTACGAGAATCTATATATGATGATATCCCATATCATTTGGTTGTTAATTCAGATATTATTTTGACTAAAGAGGCACTAGAAACAATGTTAAACTTCATGATTCAAAATCCTGAAGTAGGAAGTTTAATGCCTAAAGTTGTTTATCCGAATGGGCAACTACAATATCTATGCAAACTATTACCTACCCCTGTTGATGTATTTGGACGACGTTTCCTTCCTCAAAAATTGATCAATCAACGCAACCAAACATACGAAATGCGCACTTCGGGCTATGACAAAATAATGAATATCCCGTATCTCAGCGGCTGTTTTATGTTATTGCGTACCAAAGCTGTGCAACAAGCCAAACTTTTCGACGAACGTTTCTTTATGTACCCTGAGGATATGGACCTCACTCGCCGTATACACAGAAACTACCTCACAGTATATTTCCCACATGCAACCATCATACACAATCATGAGAAAGCATCTTATAAGTCGCTGAAAATGTTATGGATACATGCTGTAAACATGTGCAGATATTTCAATAAGTGGGGATGGTTCTTTGATAAAGAACGTGATTTGTTTAATAATACAGCAATACAAGAATATTTGTAAACCGCTAATTACAATATTAGGTAATTTAATCCATTTGTTACAATATATTACGCACAAAAGGGGCTACCATTTGGTAGCCCCACTATATTGTGGTTAATCAAATACGCTTAAAGAGCGTTAGTGTGCAAAGCCAAACTTGACTTCAAGTTTGCTGCCTTGTTGCGATGGATAATGTTGCGCTTTGCCAACTTATCCAACATTGAGCTTACCTTTGGAAGGAGAGCCTCGGCTGCTGCCTTGTCAGTTGTAGCACGCAATACGCGAACAGCGTTGCGAGTTGTCTTTGCATAATAGTGGTTATGAGCCTTACGGGTTGCCGTTTGGCGAATGCGCTTCAAAGATGATTTATGATTTGCCATCTCTTAAATGTAATGTAATTTAGTTGTTATACTTTTCGTTATTTGTAGTGCCACGGGGAATCGAACCCCGCTTTAGAGAATGAAAATCTCTTGTCCT